>DASWUP010000279.1:0-2018 GCA_036401635.1 Steroidobacteraceae bacterium | reverse complement strand
TGGCTGCGGCGCTCGGGATCAGTGGCATCGGCGCAGCACCCGCGGCGGTCGCGCTGTTCCTGTATTCGCTGCTGCCGATCGCCGCGAATACGGTCGCGGGCCTGAAGCGGGTGCCGCGCGCTGCGGTCGAAGGCGCGCGCGGCATGGGCATGACGAACTGGCAGATCCTCACTGCCATCGAGCTCATTCTCGCCCTGCCGGTCATCCTCACAGGCATTCGCATCGTGCTGGTGCAGAACATCGGGATGGTGACCGTGGCCGCACTGATCGGCGGCGGCGGACTGGGGACGTTCGTCTTTCAGGGGATCGGGCAGACGGCGATCGACCTGGTGTTGCTCGGGGCCATTCCGATTGTGGTGCTGGCTTTTTCCGCCGCCGTCGTGCTCGATGCACTGGTGGAGATCATGGATCGGGCGCGGCAATGATTGCCGTTGAGAACCTCACCAAGCAGTACGGCGCGACCACGGTGGTTGACGGCGTGTCCATGGTCATCGAGCGCAATTCGATCACGGTAATCGTGGGCACTTCCGGCTCGGGAAAGTCGACCCTGCTGCGCATGATCAACCGCCTCGTCGAGCCGACCCGCGGCCGGGTGCTGATCGACGGCCACGACACGACCGGCGAGCCCGCACACCTGCTGCGGCGCCGGATCGGCTATGCGATCCAGGGGCACGGCCTGTTCCCGCACCGCACCGTTGCGGAGAACATCGCAACCGTGCCGCGCCTTCTCGGCTGGGACAAGGCTCGCACCCGCGCCCGCGTCGAGGAACTGCTCGAGGTCTTCCAGCTCGATCCCGGTGCATACGCGGGAGTATTTCCGCATCAGCTTTCGGGCGGCCAGCAACAGCGCGTCGGTGTGGCGCGGGCACTGGCCGCAGAACCCGCCGTGCTGCTGATGGATGAGCCGTTCGGCGCGCTCGATCCCATCATCCGCGCGAAGGCGCAGGATGACCTCCTCGACATACGGAGACGCTACGGCACGACGATCGTGCTCGTGACCCACGACATGGACGAAGCGTTCCGTCTTGGTGATCACGTCGCGGTGATGAGTCATGGCCGGGTGCTGCAGTACGATCGGCCCGCGGTGCTTCTCACACGCCCGGCGGATCCCTTCGTGTCGCGCATGACCGGCGTCTCGGATCGAGCCATGAGACTGCTGTCGCTGACCACGGCGGGCGAGGCGGCGGTACCAGGCGCCTCGGACGGTCCGGCGGTCGCAGCCTCTGCGTCGCTGCGCGAGGTACTCTCGGAACTCCTGTGGTGCGGCGCCGAGTCTGCCGCGGTCATGGACGCGGATGGCACGCCGCGCGGGTACCTCACGGTCACCGCCATACTCGCCCACGGGCGACCGAGCTGATGCCGGGCATCGCCACTGTGCTGCGAGTTGCGGCGCTCGGCGTGCTGCTGGCGTTCCTGTTCATGCCGCAGAGCTTCGCACCGCTGTTCGCGCCGTTCACGCAGTACGGCGCGCCGCCGATCTACGATCAGGGCAACCTCTTGATGCTCGCGCTCGCGCATCTCGGCACGGTGTGTTGCGCTGCCGCCGCGAGCACCATCGTGGCCGTCGGACTCGGCATTCTGGTGACGCGCCCGAGCGGCGCGCAGTTCCTGCCGCTGTCGCGCACGCTCGTCAACATCGGTCAGACTTTCCCGCCGGTGGCGGTGCTCGCGGTGACGGTGCCCCTGGTCGGGTTCGGCGAAAAGCCGACCCTGATCGCGCTGTTTGCCTACGGGCTATTACCCATATTCGAGAACACGATCGTGGGCCTCCAGACCTGCCCGCCACAGGTCTTAGAGGCAGCTAGCGGCATGGGCATGAGCGCCCGCCAGCGCCTGTGGTCGGTGGAGCTGCCGCTGGCGATGCCCTTGATTCTGGAGGGGATTCGGCTGTCCCTGGTCATCAACGTGGGCACGGCGACGATCGGCTCCACGGTGGCCGCCAAGGGACTGGGCGAGGTGATCATCGCCGGGCTTCTGTCGAACAACAACGCCTTCATCCTGCAGGGGGGACTCGTGAC
>DASWUP010000278.1:0-6129 GCA_036401635.1 Steroidobacteraceae bacterium | reverse complement strand
GTTGCCGCCGCCGCTGCGAAAGCCCTTGGCGTAGGTGAAGTAGTACATGTCATTCGGGTCGGCCTGCCACTGTAGGCCCGCTTTGGGCGTGACCGGCGTTTCGCTGCTCTCCTGCGCCCCGGGGCGCGGTCCACTGTTCTGCGGTCCGTCCGACAGGCTCCGGATGGAAAACTTGGTCTTCGAGACGCGCGCACCCGCGATCAGCTTCAAGGTCTCGGTCAGCTTGAAGTTTACTTCTCCGACGCCGGCGATCTGCCGGTCGTGGCTCAGCAGCCGGTTAAAATAGGAATCCCCCATCGGCAGAACCGAGCTGCCGTCCGGGTTCAAAGGGGTGCCGAAGAAGGCTGCGATGGTCGTCCCGAGGAGCTGATTGAACAAGGCATCCGCCATTGGGTCGTGGATTTCCTCCAGGCTGAATTGGCGATTGAGGGAATAGAACGCGCCTACCGTCCACGCAAAACGAGCGTCCTGATTGGCCGACTGGAGCCGCAGCTCCTCGGTGAAGTTGCGCTGCTGGTTGGTGACGGTGGCAGGCGCGCGGTAGTTCTGCAGTCCCGCTGGCAGATGCACACCCGAACCGTCGAGCAAGGGAAAGGCCGTCGGATCGATTCCCAGCGTTTGATAGTACCCGAGGTTGTACAGGGTGCCGTCGTAGCCGCTCAGATCATCGCGGTGGAAGTACGCGGTCGTTGAGATCAGCTGTGCCGGGCCGAAGTCGGCCTCGACGTTCAGCGAAGGGAGGTAGAGCTTGTCCGGCTCCGAGCGCGGGGTCGGGTTCAGGCTGACGTACCGGTTGCTGTTCGGATCCGACAGGGTGGGCCAGTAGATCGTTACATCGTTTCGCTGGCGATACTGGTAGAAAACGCTGGGCGTAATCCTGAGCACGCTGTTTGGCTGCCATAGCGCGGCCACCCGCAGCACGGTCGTCTCATCGTGATTTGCATTCTTGTCCACCACCTGGAGCGTCGTCGGATCGACGCGATCGATCCAGCCGCCGTCGCGGCGATACCAGGCACTGGCACGCACGCCGAGTGTGCCTTCAACGATCGGCGCGCCTGCTGCAACCCCGGCTTCATAGCTTAGCGATCCCCCCTGGGTAAAGGACGTTTCGGCTTTCGCGTACGTGCTCTTCTTGGCCAGGCTCGGCTGCGTGGTGATGTAACGAACGGTGCCACCCTCCGAGCCGGCCCCAAACAGTGTTCCCTGTGGTCCCCGCAGCACCTCGATTCGGTTGAGGTCAAAGATCTTCAGCAGCGCATCATCCGGATTGAATCCAAGATCGCGCACCTGGATGGGCACGTCATCGATGTAGATTCCGGTGGTACCGGAACCGCCGGTCGAGGAAATCCCACGGATGGCGATGGCGTTGGTCTGGCTGGCATCAAACGCCACCCCGGGTGTGAACCGCGCAACGTCCCCGAAGTCCTTGATGCCCTTGACATCCATAGACTCCTGCGTGAAGGCCGTGACGCTGATCGGCACCTTGCTGAGAGCTTCTTCATGTCGGGTCGCGGTCACGGTAACTTCCTGAAGCCCCGGTTCTTCTTGGGCTTGCGCATTGCGCAGTGGAGCGCCCACGGCGCACAGTGCCGCCAGCAACACGAATGCCTTCGCGGCGAAGCCGCGGGTTGAATTCATCATGTGCTTGTCCTCCCCCTGGCCTTCACGCAGTCTATGTCAGCGTAGTCTATGACTGCAGCAGAACCGCTGCATCTGCGCTCCAGCTGACGAACACCTCATCACTCCAGTCGATGGCCGCTTCTGAGGTGCGCCGCTCGTTCTGGGCGAATACCGTCACCAGCTTGCCGGTCGCGGTCCTGATGCGGTAGGTCGAGCGGTTGCCGAGGTAGCCGAGCTCCCACACCGTGCCGCGCAGCTGATTGACGCGCGCGGCGCTCACCGGCTGCTTGCCGAGGCGCACTTTCTCCGGCCGCAGCGCCACCCAGACGCGCTGGCCGACACTGAAGCGTCCCTCGTCATCGACCAGCAGCTCGCCGTCGATCTCGGCGCAATGCACGCTGATGAGGCCCGGCTCACAGGAGCTCACCGTGCCCTCGAACAGATTGGTCGTTCCCACGAAGTCCGCGACGAAGCGGCTCTGCGGGAACTCATAAATCTCCGCCGGCGTTCCCACCTGCACCACCTTGCCGCGGTCCATGACCGCGATGCGCGTGGCGAGTGCCATCGCCTCGTCCTGGTCGTGGGTCACTACGATGAAGGTAATGCCGACCCGTTGCTGCAGATCCATGAGCTCGAACTGGGTCTGCTCGCGCAGCTTCTTGTCCAGCGCCGACAGCGGTTCATCGAGCAGCAGCACCTTCGGGCGGCGGATCAGCGCGCGCGCCAGCGCCACGCGCTGCCGCTGGCCTCCCGAGAGCTGGTGCGGTTTGCGCTGTGCCAGCGCGCCCAGCTGCACCATCTCCAGCGCCTCCTCGATGCGCTGCTTCTTGGCCGCTTTGTCCAGCGGCAGGCGGCGCAGGCCATAGCCCACGTTGTTCTCCACCGTCATGTGTGGAAACAGTGCGTAGGACTGGAACATCATGTTGACCGGCCGCTCGTGCGGCGGCACGGCGCTCATCTCCACCCCGTCGATGCAGATGCGGCCGCTGCTTGGGTGCACAAACCCCGCCAGCATCCGCAGCAGCGTCGTCTTGCCGCAGCCCGAAGCCCCGACCAGCGCGAACAGCTCACCCTTGTAAATGTTGAGGGTGACGTTATCGACCGCGGTATGGGCGTCGAAGCTCTTGCTGACGCCGTCGATGAGGATCTGCGCGGTGGCAGCGGGATCGAGCCACGGGCGGTCGGCGAGAGGTTTCGACTGGGTCGCGATCATGGCCGCTGCTGCGCCCTCAGAAATCCGCCGGCGGCGTCGCGCGCCGCCGCTGTGGCGCATAGAACGGCCGCTCGACCACGCGCGCCCGTGCCATGCGCCGCTCCCACACCAGCTCGCGGTTCAGGTAAATCTCCGCCCAGACCGACGACCCCAGCGCCATATGCGGGGCGTCCACCATCGCGAGCGCGAGGTTGCGTTTGCAGGTCGGCGACCAGGTCGCAGACGTAACGCTGCCCACCTGCCGCCTTGCCGAACGGTCCGCGTACAACAGCGCGCTATGCGCCGGCTTGTTGCCCTCGATATCCAGTCCCACCAGCTGCCGCTCCGGTCCGCGGCGCCGCTCCTCGAGCAGCGCACGCCGTCCGGTGAAGTGACCCTTGTTGAAGTCGACCAGCCAGGCGAGTCCCAGCTCAAGCGGTGAGCGTTCGGTGCCGCTGCGCAGCGTATGCGCGGCGCTGACAAAATCGAGATTCGGCAGGAGGAAGCCGGCCTCGATGCGCACGATGTTCAACGCCCGCGAGCCGATCGGGCGAATGGCGCGGCTGCGCCCCTCTTCCATCAGCGCATCCCAGACGCTTTCCGCATCCGCCGGCCGCATCCACAGCTCGTAGCCCAGGTCGCCGGTGAATCCAGTGCGCGACACCATCAGTTGAATCCCGCACGACAGCACGAACTGGCCGAGTTCGAAGGGTTTAAGGCGCTGCACTTCTGACAGCCCGAGCGCCTTGAGCAGTGCGCACGAGGTGGGTCCCTGCACGGCAAGCGCCGCCACCTCCGCGGTGACTTCGGCGATCTCGACGTCAAAACCGATGGCTGACGCGCTCAGCCAGTCGAGCTGCCGCTCGGCGGTGCACAGCCGGTACTCGTTGGCTCCCAGGCAGAACACCGTGCCGTCATCGATCAGGTGCCCGCTGTCATCGCACCACACGCTGTAGGCGACTTTGCCGGGAATGAGCTTACGGATATCGCGCGTCATCAGCCGGTTGAGGAAGCGCAGCGCGTCGGGTCCGGCAATCCGGTACTTGACCATCGGTGTCAGGTCGTACAGCGAGGTCGCGTTTCGTATCGCGAAGTACTCCTGCTCGACGGAACTGAACACGTCGACCGTGGTGTAGCCGCTCCACGGCACGAAGCTGTCCACCTGGCTCGCCGCCCGCGCGCGCTCGTGGAATGGCGTCTTCAGCAGCGGCTGGCGATAGTGCGGCTCACTTTCGGTGAGCATCTCAGGCGGCCTCTCGCATGACTTGACGCGCGGCGTTACGTCCCGCAATCCCCATCACTCCGCCGCCCGGATGACAGCCGGCGCCGCACAGGTACAGGCCGGCCACCGGCGCCCGATACTGGGCCGCGCCGGGCACCGGGCGCACCAGGAAGAACTGGTCGAGCGCCAGCTCAGCATGATGCCAGTGGCCCCCGACGATGCGAAATTCGCGCTCGATGTCCGGCGGCGTCAGCAATTCCGCGCTCAGCAGACAGCGGCGCAGGCCCGGCGCGAACCCCGCGATCGTGTCGATCACGAGATCGGTGAAGCGCTGCCGCTGCGCCTCCCAACCGGCCGCGAGGGCGTAAGGTGCATATTGCACGATGACCGAGAGTACCTGCTTGCCCGGCGGCGCGAGCGTTGGATCGGCCAGCGTCGGCACGGTGATCTCCAGCATCGGCGCCGCCGAGAACTCACCGTACTTGGCGTGATTGAAGGCTCGCTCGATGTAGTCGGGCGACGGCGCCACCAGCAGCCGGCCGCGCAATGCCGCAGGCGTAAGGCCGGGAAACTGCGGCAGCGCCTCGAGCGCCAGGTGCAGTTTCGCCGCGAGCCCGCGGGTGCGCAGTTGCGCCACGCGGCGCACGAAGCCCGCGTCCAAATGCTCACTCCCCAGGAGCCCGAGGAGGGTCGTTTTCGGATCGGCGCTTGACACTACGACCCCGGCGGAGATCTCCTCCCCGCTCGCGAGCACCACCCCACTCGCGCGGTCCTCACGCGCCACGATGCGCTCGACCCGTGCCTGGGTGCGAATCTGCGCCCCGCCTGCGATCGCCGCGCGCGCCAGGGCTTCGCTAAGCGCGCCGAGCCCACCTTCCGGTTGTGCCAGCGTCTCGGCGCCACCGGCCGCCGCCGCCCGGTACAGGAGCGAGAACACCGTGCCCGGGGAACGTGGCCCGAGGTTGGTTCCGAGCACCGCATCGAGCGCGAGCGCACCCTTCAGCAGCCGTGACTCGAAGCGCTCATCCAGCAGATCGTGCACACACATGCCGCCGATGCGCAGCAACTCGCGCATGTCGCGCGTTCCGAGGCGGCGGATCTGCCACCCCAGGCGCAGGAGCGACGCACGCTGCCGCCAGGATCCGGTGCCGAGGCGCGGCGGCGGCTCGCTGAGCAGCGGGTGCAGCGCCGCGGTGAGGCGCTGCACCAGTGCCTGCCAGTCGGCGTACGCGGTCGTGTCGGCCGGCGAGCGCTGCTCCACGGCCGTCAAATCCCCGGGCGCGAGGCTCAGATGCGCCCCGTCGGCCGCCAGCGCGACCGTCGGCAGTCGCTGCGCGGCGAGCTTCAGTCCGTGCCCGAGGAGGCCCAGCTCCCGCATCAGCGTCGCCGGCATCAGGTACAGCAGGTGCGCACAGGCCGACACCCGGAATCCGGGCGTAAACTCGCGCGTCACGGCCGCGCCGCCGAGTCGCTCGGCCGCTTCGAGCACCAGCACGGAACGGCCACTGCGCGCCAGATATGCCGCGCACACCAGTCCGTTGTGGCCGCCGCCGATCACGATGCAGTCGTAGCGCGTGCCAGCACCCCCTGCCATGGTCATTGCATCCGATGCAGATCGCGCAGGATCGCGCTTGCGGCGTTGGCGCCCGGCGCGCCCATCACGCCGCCACCGGGGTGGGTGCTCGAGCCGCACATGTACATGCCGCGCACCGGGGCGCGGTACTGCGCGTAGCCCGGGATCGGCCGATTGAAGAGCAACTGGTCAAAAGTCAGCTCGCCGTGAAAAATGTTGCCCTCGGTGAGTCCCACCTCGCTCTCCAGCTCGCGCGGCGTGCGGATCTCCGCGTGCAGGATGAGGTTCTTGAAGTCCGGACTGTGCCGCGCGATCGCATCGATCACCGTGTCGCCGAAAGCCCGCCGTTTGTCGTCCGTCCAGTTGCCGTCGGCGAGCTTATAGGGACAGTACTGCACGAACACCGACATGTAGTGCTTGCCATGCGGCGCCATGGTCGGGTCGATCTGGGTGGGGATCAGCATGTCGATGTAGGGAGCGCGCGACCAGCGCCCCTCCTTCCAGTCATCGTAGGCGCGCTCC
>DASWUP010000277.1:0-7308 GCA_036401635.1 Steroidobacteraceae bacterium | reverse complement strand
GAGCTCGAGTCGCTCGGGCTACGCGAGTGGGCGCGCACCGGTCACCTCTGGCTCATCGAATGGCCCGAGCGCGGCGGGTCAGGCCTTCCGCCGGCGGATCTGAGCCTGGCGTTTGCAGTGGGAGCCGCCGGGCATGACGTCGACGTGGAAGCGCGCTCGAAGCTCGGGGACTCATGGCTCGCTAAGATGAGCGGGTAGTTGAAAACCCCACCCCAAGGCCGTAGATTACACAGCAGGTCGCGCTGCGAACTCAATGATTAGAAAGGCCTTTCTTCAGGGACTCGCCGCCGGCCTGCTCGGCTTCGCCGCTATTTCACTTGCCACCGCCGCGGAATTGCGCGCCATCCACCTGTCCACGAGCCAGGATGCCGCACGAGTCACGCTCGATCTGAGCGAGGGCGTGACGCTGAAGCTCTTCACGCTCGAGCACCCCGATCGCGCGGTCATCGATCTGCCGCACACCCAGCTCTCGAGCGGCTTGCGCGCCCCGCCCGCTTCCGGGGTGGTCACGGAGGTGCGGTTTGGCAGCCAGCCGGGGGGGACGCTGCGCGTCGTGGTGCAGCTGAAATCGGCCCTCCCCGCGCACAGCGCCTGGGGCCGGGGCGAGGAGGGCCGCCAGCTGGTACTCACGCTGGGTGAGGCGGCCGAGCCGGCGGATGCAGGTCCAAAGACGGTGCGCGCGCTGCACGCGCCCGGGGACGGGGACCGTGACGTCATCATCGCGGTGGACGCCGGGCACGGGGGCGTCGATCCGGGCGCCATCGGGCGCGGCGGCACGCGCGAGAAGGACGTGACGCTGGCGATCGCGCGGGCGCTGGCGCAGCGCATCAATAAGGAACCGGGAATGCGCGCGGTCCTGACGCGCGACCGAGACGAGTTTCTCGAGCTGAGCGACCGCGTCCAGCGCGCGCACGCCGCACGGGCCGACCTGTTCATTTCCGTGCATGCCGACTCGATCCGCGACCGCAGCGTCTCAGGCGCCTCGGTGTACGTGCTGTCGGAGCACGGCGCTTCGAGTGAGGCGGCCCGCTGGCTCGCGGAGCGCGAGAACGCGGCCGACCTCGTCGGCGGCGTGCAGCCCCTCGACAAGGGGGCGCTCGTCCCGGTGCTGATCGATGTCGCGCAGAGCGAGATTATCGGCGTCAGTGCGAGTGCCGCGGAGCGCGTGGTGAGCGCGCTCGAGGGCGTGGGTGAAGTGCGCAAGGCCCAGGTGCAGCAGGCGGGTTTCATGGTGTTGAAATCCCGCAACATACCCTCGATGCTCATCGAGACCGCCTACATTTCCAATCCGGCCGAGGAGCGCCGCCTGCGCAGCGCGAGCGAGCAGGCGCGCCTCGCGGCCGCGATCGCCAGCGGCGTGCGCAGCTACTTCACGCAAAACCCGCCCGACGGCACGCGTTTCAAGCAGGAGCGTCGCAGCACTCTCGCCAGCGCCGCGGACGCCTCATCCGCAGCCGCGGCCCGCTGATCGCCCCACCCCGGCTCGCGGTGACCTGAGCGTACACTGCGCTCTGCATGCCCATCCGCATTCTTCCCGGTGAACTCGTCGATCAGATCGCCGCCGGCGAGGTGATCGAGCGGCCCGCCTCGGTTGTGAAGGAGCTCGCCGAGAACGCACTCGATGCGGGCGCTACGCGTATCGACATCGACATCGAGCGCGGCGGCATCGCTTTGGTGCGGGTGCGCGATGACGGCTGTGGCATCCCCGCCGGTGAGCTGCCGATGGCACTGGCGCGCCACGCGACCAGCAAGATCGCGAGCCTCGATGATCTGGAGGCGATCACCACGCTCGGCTTTCGGGGCGAGGCGCTGCCGTCCATCGGTTCGGTGTCACGGCTGCGGATCGTCTCGCGTGCCGCCGGCTCCGATCAGGCTGCCGAAGTCGGCGTAGATGGCGGTGCGATAACTCCCGTGCGCCCGGCGGCGCACCCGCCGGGCACCACCATCGAAGTGCGTGACCTGTTCTTCAACGTGCCCGCGCGGCGCAAGTTCGTACGGAGCGATGCGACCGAGCTCGCGCATATCGCAAGGCTCGTCGAACGCCTGGTGCTGTCGAGGTTTGACGTGAGCTTTCGTTTGCGCCACGGCACACGGGTGCTGCTGGATGCGCCGGCGGTGAGCGGGGCGGGCGATGAGCTCACGCGCCTCGAGCAGGTGCTCGGCAAGGACTTCCCGGCCGGCGCGGTCACGGTGAGGCACGCCGCGGGGCCCGTCATGCTCTCCGGATGGGCGGGCCTGCCGACGCGCTCGCGCGCGCAGCCGGATCAGCAGTTCTGGTTCGTCAACGGTCGCAGCGTGCGTGACCGGCTGCTGATGAACGCCGTCAGACTCGCGTACCGTGACGTGCTGTATCACGGCCGGCACGCCGCCTATGTGCTCTACCTGACGCTCGATCCGAAGCTCGTGGACGTGAACGCCCATCCGGCGAAGCTCGAAGTGCGCTTCCGTGACAGCCGCCAGATTCATGAATTTGCTTTTCGCGCCGTGGAGCGCGCACTCGCGGACACCAAGCCGGACCTCGCCGCCGCCTCTGCGGCCCGCGGCGCTGAAGTTCTGGGCACCGGCCACAGCGCAGGTCGGGCCGGCGGAACCGCCGCGCACACGGAAAGCCGGGCGAGCCTGCCCTGCTACGAGCCCGCGCGCGATCCGTGGGCGATCGCGGCCATGGTGCACGATGAGGCGCCGCTCCCGGGGGCGGCACCGCCGTCCTTCCTGCCGTCCGCCGCGCAGCAGCCCCTCGGCACCGCGCTCGCGCAGCTGCACGGCGCCTACATCCTCGCGCAGAACCGCGAGGGACTGGTGCTGGTGGACATGCATGCGGCGCACGAGCGCGTACTGTACGAGAAATTCAAGGCCGAGCGCGCCAGCGGGAATCTGGCCTCGCAGCAACTGCTGGAACCGGTTGTCATCGAGCTCAAGGCGCACGAGCTGGAGGCGCTCCTCGAGCGGCGTTCCGAATGGGAGCAGGCCGGTTTCGAGCTCGACGCGCTGGGCCCCACAAGGCTGGCCTTGCGGCGCGTGCCGGCGATGCTCGCACCGCGCGAGGTCTCCCGCATCGTCCCCTTGCTGGTGCACGACCTCACGCTCGACGCCGACACGCATCACCTCGAGAGCGCCGCCGACAGATTCCTCGGTACGCTCGCCTGCCGCACCGCGATCCACGCGCACCGCCGCCTGACGCTCCCGGAGATGGAGGCGCTGTTGCGGCAGATGGAAGCGACCGAGCGCGCCAACCAGTGCAACCACGGACGACCGACGTGGACACGCCTGTCGCTCGCGCAGCTGGACCAGCTGTTCCTGCGAGGCCGCTGAAATGCCCGACAGTGCGCGCGCGGCTGACACGGCTGCGCCGGGTGTGGCCGCCCGGCGGCATGAACTGCCGGTATTCGTCCTCTGCGGGCCCACCGGGGCGGGCAAGACCGACTGGGCCATTCAGATTGCGGAGCGCGCTCCGGTGGAGATCGTGAGCGTCGACTCAGCACTCGTTTACCGGGGCCTGGACATCGGCACGGCCAAGCCGGCACCCGAAGTGCGCTCGCGCATTCCTCACCACCTGATCGACATCTGCGAGCCGACCGAGAGCTATTCCGCGGGGCGCTTCGTGGCGGACGCGCTCAGGTGTATTGAGGACATTCACGCCCGCCAGAAGGTGCCGCTCCTGGTGGGCGGAACCATGCTCTACCTGCGCTCGCTCCTGCACGGGCTGGCGTCGCTCCCGCAGGCGGATGCGCCGCTGCGCGTGCAGCTTGATGCGCGGGCCGCTGAGTACGGCTGGCCCGCCTTGCACGCGGAGCTCAAGGGGCTGGATCCGGCCGCCGCCGCGCGCATCGCACCAACTGACAGCCAGCGGATCCAGCGCGCGCTGGAGGTTTGTTACAGCACCGGACGGCCGATCTCGCAGCTGCAGCGTGCAACCGTGAGCGCGCTGGCGGGCGCCCGAGTGCGCTACTGGATCCTGGCCCCGAGGCAGCGAGCCGTGTTGCACGAGCGGATCGCGCGGCGCTTTGACGCCATGATGGCGGCGGGCTTTCTCGATGAGGTGATCCGGTTGCGTTGCGGCGGGGAGCTCACCGCCCGTCATCCGTCCATGCGCGCGGTGGGCTACCGACAGCTGTGGGCGCACCTCGACGGGGAATATGTCCTGGCGGAGGCGGTGCAGCGCGCCGTTGCGGCAACGCGCCAACTGGCGAAGCGCCAGCTCACCTGGATGCGCGGCGAGGCCTTGGGCCAGTGGATCGATCCGGACTGTCAGCTGTCGTGGAACCGAGACATATGTAATGAGCTGCTTCGGCTTGGGCTTTAGAGGAATCCGCGTGTTAATATGCCTGAAGTCGGTTGCTGACACTTGATGAGGCACGTCAGGTTGCTGGATCGCGGAACACGGAAGTTCAGTTGCGGTCCTTTGGTCTTGTCGAACAACTCGAAGCGGTAAAAATAAGGAGAACCCAATGGCCAAAGGCCAGTCCCTCCAAGACCCCTTTTTGAACGCCTTGCGCAAGGAGCGGGTGCCGGTTTCCATCTACCTGGTCAACGGTATTAAGTTGCAAGGTCAGATCGATTCCTTTGACCAGTTCGTGGTGCTGCTGAAGAACAGCGTCAGTCAGATGGTCTACAAGCATGCGATTTCCACGGTCGTACCGGCGCGCAACGTGCGCCTGGCCGAGGAGGGCGCCGTCGCCCCGGAGACGCACGCCGAATAATGTCCCCCTTCACGGGAAGCCTGAGTGTTCGAACGCCCACGGACTGGTGAGCGCGCCGTATTGGTGCGTCTGGGACTGGGCGCCCAGGTGGACCCCGAGGACCTGCAGGAATTCACGCAGCTTGCCGTATCCGCCGGAGCACTGCCGGTCGCGACCGTGACGGGCCGGCGCGAGCGGCCCGATCCACGCTATTTCCTGGGCAGCGGGAAAGCCCAGGAGCTGCGCGGCGTCGCCCACGCCAACGAGGCGGACATCATCCTCGTCGATCACGCGCTCTCTCCGAGCCAGGAACGCAACCTCGAGCAGCTCACCGAGCGGCGCGTGCTCGATCGCAACACCCTCATCCTCGACATCTTCGCGCAGCGCGCCCGCAGCTTCGAAGGCAAGCTGGAAGTGGAGCTCGCGCAGCTCAAGCACATCGGCAGCCGCCTGGTGCGCGGTTGGACCCACCTCGAGCGCCAGAAGGGCGGTATCGGACTGCGCGGCCCGGGCGAGACGCAGCTCGAGACCGACCGCCGCATCATCGCCAAGCGGGTGCGCGTGCTCACCCGGCGGCTGGCAAAGATCCAGCAGCAGCGCGAGACCGGACGCCAGATGCGTGCCGAGATCCCGGTGCCCTCCCTGGCACTCGTTGGGTATACCAACGCGGGAAAGTCAACGCTGTTTGGCGCACTCACCGGGACGGATGCCTATGTGGCGGACCTGCTGTTCGCCACACTCGACCCGACGGTCCGGCGCATCACGCTCCCGGGCGGCACGGCGGTGGTCGCAGCCGATACCGTGGGGTTCATTCGCGAGCTGCCGCACGAGCTGGTGGCCGCCTTCCAATCGACCCTGACCGAGGCGCGCGCCGCCACGCTCCTGCTGCACGTGGTGGATGCCAGCAACCCGAGGCGCGATGAGCAGATCGTGCAGGTGAATGCGGTGCTGGAGGAGATCGGCGCCGGCGAGATTCCCCAGATCCTGCTGTACAACAAGATCGACCGGCTGGAGAGCGCGCCGCGCATCGACCGCGATGTCGCCGGCCGCGTCACCGCCGTGTGGATCTCCGCCGAAAAGCGCCTGGGCCTTGAGCTTCTGGCCCGTGCCGTGGCCGAGCGGCTGGCGCGCTATGCGCGCCGCGCGCGTGTGCGGGTGCCGGTGGGGTCCGGCGCGCTGCGCTCGCGGCTGTACGCGGCGCAGGCGGTGCGCGCGGAAGTGTGCGCCGAGGATGGTTCGATCGAGCTGGCGGTGGAGCTTCCGGACTTCGAGCTGCTGCAGCTGGCCCGCACGCCCGGCGTGCAGATTCTCGAGGTGCAGGGGGCAGACATGCCTTGTGCCCCCGGGGTCCCCTACCTACAATCGACCGCCGTCTCGAGCGCGACCAAGCAGCGCTGAAATCGCGCAACCTCCTTATGGCCTGGAATCAACCAAGCGGTCCGAACAATCCGTGGGGACGCCGCCCGGGTCAGGGCCGCCCGGACCTCGACGAGCGCCTCAAGAGTTGGCAGCGCAGGCTGGAATCGCTGCTGCGACCCGGCGGCCGTGGCGGCGACAGTGGTTCGTTGTTGCTGATGGGGAGCCTGGTCGCGCTCGGCCTGTGGCTGTGGAGCGGCTTCTATCAGGTGGCACAAGCCGAGCGCGGCATCATCCAGCGCTTCGGCCGGCTGGTGGACATCAAGGCCCCGGGTGTGGGCTGGCGCTGGCCCTGGCCCATCGAGAGTGTCACCAAGGTGAATGTCGCGAGCGTGAATTCCAGCGACTTCAAGTCCCGCGTGCTCACCTCGGATGTCAATCTCGTCGACCTGCATTTCGCGGTGCAGTACCAGTTCACAGACCCCGTCAAGAAGCTGTTCCGGGTGCGCGACCCGGAAGCGAGCTTAAGCGAGGTGAGCGAGAGCGCGATCCGCGAGATCGTCGGCCGCAGCACCTTGGATGACCTGTTGGTCGGCTCGACGCGCCCCGAGATCACAAGGCGCACCAAGGAGCTGATCCAGCACACACTCGACTACTACACCTCCGGCATTACGGTCACCACGGTCAATCTCGAGGACGTGCAGGTGCCGGACGCGGTAATTCCCTCGCAGCGTGATGCGAACAAGGCGCAGGCGGACAAGGAACGCTTCATTCTGGAGTCCGAGGCCTACGCCAACGGCATCGTTCCGGTCGCCCAGGGTGCCGCGCTTCGTATGCAGCAGGATGCCCAGGCCTACAAGTCGCAGGTCACGGCGCTCGCCGAGGGGCAGGCGTCACGCTTCGCGCAGCTCGAGGCCGCCTACTCGCAGTCCCCGGAAGTGACGCGTCGGCGGCTGTACATGGACGCGGTCGAGAGCGTGTTGGCGCGTGCGCACAAGGTGCTCATCGACGGTCATGCGGGCAATAACATGATTTACCTGCCCATCGACAAGCTGCTGGAGAAGGGCATGGCGCGTGAGCCGGAGCAAGCCGCGGAAAGCGCCGCGAGCGGCGCCCCGAAGGAGCAGGATCAGGTCACGGTCGAAGCCCGCAGGCGCGGTGAGCGCTGATGAGCTCGCGGCTGTTCCCGCTGTTCATCGCCGCCGGCGTGCTGCTGGTGCTTTCGGCGCTGGCGCTGTTCTCGGTGAGCGAAACGGAATTCGCCATCCGCACC
>DASWUP010000276.1:0-9698 GCA_036401635.1 Steroidobacteraceae bacterium | reverse complement strand
TCGAGCGTGTCGTGCATCCAGCCCATGTTCCACTTCAGGCCGAAGCCCAGACCGCCGAGGTAGGTCGGACGCGACACCATCGGCCAGGCGGTCGATTCCTCGGCGATCGTCTGGGTGCCGGGATGATCGCGGTAGGCTGCGAGATTGAGCTGCTTGAGGAACTCCACTGCGTCGAGATTTTCGCGACCGCCGAAGCGGTTGGGGATCCATTCGCCCGCGCGCCGCCCGTAGTCCAGATACAGCATCGAGGCCACGGCATCCACCCGCAGCGCGTCGAGGTGGTAAGCCTCCAGCCAGAACAGCGCGCTGCTGGCGAGGAAGTTGCGCACCTCGGCGCGGCCGTAGTTGAAAATGGAGCTGTTCCACTCCGGATGAAATCCCTGGCGCGGATCGGCGTGCTCGTACAGGTGCGTGCCGTCGAAGCGCGCCAGCCCGTGTTCGTCGCTCGGGAAGTGCGATGGCACCCAATCGAGGATCACGCCGATGCCGCGCTGATGCAGGTAGTCGATGAAGTACATGAAGTCCTGCGGGGTGCCGTAGCGGCTGGTGGGGGCGAAGAAGCCGGTGACCTGGTAACCCCATGAGCCGTAGAACGGATGCTCCATCACGGGCATCAGTTCCACGTGCGTGAAGCCGAGCGCCGTCACGTACTCGGCCACCGCGGGCGCGAGCTCGCGGTAGCTCAGGAAGCGATCGGCCTGCTCCGGCACGCGCCGCCGCCAGGAGCCGAGGTGCAGCTCGTAGATCGACCAAGGCGAATCCAGCGCGTTGTTGCGCGTGCGGCGCCGCATCCAGTCCGCGTCGTTCCATTCATAGGCGAGATCCCACACCACCGAGGCGGTGCGTGGCGGCCGCTCGGCGTGAAACGCGTACGGATCGCACTTGTCGACCGCGAAGCCCGCGGGGCGCGACACAATGTGGTACTTGTAGAGGGCGCCCGGACCCACACCGGCGACCACCCCTTCCCAGATTCCCGAAGAATCCGTGCGGCCCTTGAGCGGATGCCGGCCGCGATCCCAGCCGTTGAAGTCGCCGATGACCGTGACCGCGGTCGCGTTCGGTGCCCACACGCCGAAGTGCGTGCCGCATGGCGCGCGGCGCGTGGCCTGCACCGCGTGGGCACCGAGCTTTTCGTACGCCCGGAAGTAAGTCCCCTCGCGGAAGTGATAGATGTCCTGTTCTGTCAGTAACACAGCGAAAGTCTAGCAAGTCGCGTGCGGTTGTGCTGCTATGGGACGCATGAGCGCGGTCCCGATCGTCATCGGTCATCGCGGCGCAAGCGGCTACGTGCCCGAGCACACGCTCGCGTCCTATTTCCTCGCGATGCAGTACGGCGCCGACTACGTCGAGCCGGACCTCGTCATGACACGCGACGGGGTATTGATCGCGCGTCACGAGAACGAGATCGGCGGCACCACCAACGTGGCCGCGCACGCCGAGTTCGCCGCCCGGCGCGCCACCCGTTTGATCGACGGCACCGCGGTCGAAGGCTGGTTCAGCGAGGATTTCACGCTCGCGGAGCTCAAGACCCTGCGGGCGCGGGAGCGCATCCCGGAGCTGCGACCCGGCAATGCCCGCTTCGACGGGCAGTTCGAGATTCCAACAATGGAGGAAATTCTCGTTCTGGTGCGCGGCACGGAGCAACAGCGCGCGACGCGCGCGCGGCAGCTGGGCGAGCCGGCGCCGGCGCGCATCGGTGTCTATCCTGAGACCAAGCACCCGAGTCATTTCGCCGCCCTGGGACTGGCGATGGAGCAGCCGCTGCTGGCGACGCTTGCGCGCCACGGCTATGACGGCCGCGACGCACCGGTGTGGCTGCAGTCCTTCGAAGTAGGCAATCTCAAAGCCCTGAGCCGCATGACGCAGCTGCCGCGGGTGCAGCTGATCGAGGATGGCGGTGCGCCGTACGATTTCATCGCGGCGCGCGAGGCGCGTACCTACGCCGACCTGATCACGCCGCACGGGCTGGCGGAGATTGCCAGCTACGCACAGGCCATCGGACCCAACAAGTCGCTGGTCATTCCGCGGCGGGCGGATGCGAGTCTAGGCGAGCCGACCGCGCTGGTGGCAAACGCGCACCTGCACGGCCTCGCGGTGCATCCGTGGACTTTCCGTGCGGAGAATGCCTTTTTGCCGACGTCGCTGCGCTGCGGGTCGCTGGTCACGGACCTGGGCGATCTGCAGGGCGAATTACTCGCCTACCTGCGCTGCGGAATCGACGGATTTTTCACCGATCAGGCCGATATCGGGGTGGCGGCGCGCGCCGCGTTTCTCGCCAGCCGCGCGCGCAGCTGACCGCGCTTGCGCGCGGTGAGCGCTTTCAGGCCCTCAGGTCACGCGGCGGCGCGCCGAGTTGCCGACGAACACCACCGATTCGGCTGCCTCGCGATGCGACTGCGGCGCGGCCCCTTCCAGTGCCAGTCGCGCGCGCGAGCTGGCGGCCTGAGCCTCGTCGGGGGTGGCGCTCGCTTCCACCGGGTTGCCCAGCAGGAAGCCCTGCACGCTTATCGGACCGCAGCGCGACAGAAATTCCAGTTGCGCCGTTCGCTCGACACCTTCCGCCACCACCTGCAGCCCCAGGCCATGACACAAGGCGACGATGGAGCGCACGATCGCTGCGGAGCGCGGGTTGGTGTCCACGCCCGCTACCAGCAGCCGGTCGAGCTTCACCCGTGAGATGGGCAATTGCTCAAGTGAGGTGAGCGAGGAGTAGCCGATGCCGAAATCATCCAGCGCGATTGCAACGCCGAGCGCACGCAGCCGGCGCAGCGATTCGATGGTGGCGGAACCGGTCTGAAACACCGTCTCGGTGATCTCCAGCTCGAGCGCGCTGGCCGGGAGCCCCGTGGCTTCGAGCGTGCGCGCTACGTGATCCACGAAGTCGCTCTCGAAAAACTGCGGCGCCGAGACGTTGATCGCCACGCTGGCGCGGTGCCATCCTTGCGCGCGCCACGCCGCGGCGGTCGAGGCCGCGGAGTGCAATATCCAGTCGGTCAGCTCGTGGATGAGGCCGGTCTTCTCGGCCACATGGATGAACTCGATGGCGGTGGCGATGCGGCCGTCGGGCTTGCGCCAGCGCAGCAGCGCCTCCACTGACGTCGACTCGAAGGTGTGCAGCGCGACCTGGGGCTGGTACATGAGCAGCAGGTCGCCGCCCTCGACCGCGCGGCGCAGCGATTGCTCGAGTCGAAAGCGCTGCGCCGCGGCATCGTACAGGGCGGGACTGTACAGGGCGAAGCGGTTGCGCCCCAGTTCCTTGGCGCGGAACAAGGCCACGTCGGCGGCTTGCAGCAGCCCTTCCGCGTCCGCCGCGTGATCCGGGTAGAGGCTGGCGCCGACGCTGGCGCTGGTCGTGAGCACGCGACCGTCAACGATGAGTGGCTCCTGCAGGGTGGCGACGATCTGTGCGGCGCGGCCCTCGACCTGCTCACTCGATTGCACGTTCTCGAGCAGCACCGTGAACTCATCGCCCCCCAGGCGCGCAAGCAGGCCGGTGGGCCCGGTCGCGGCGTGCAGGCGTTCGGCGATGGTTTGCAGCACCCGATCGCCGAAGCTGTGACCCAAGGTATCGTTGATCGACTTGAAGTTGTCCACGTCCACGAACAGCAGCGCCAGGCGCTGCTGGGTTCCGGCGCGCGCCAGCGCGCTCTCCAGGTGCGCCGCCAGCTTGCGGCGGTTGGGCAGCTGCGTCAGCGGATCGTGGTGCGCGAGGTGATGCAGCTGCTCGGTGCGCTCGGCGACGTGACGCTCGAGCTCGGTGTGGTGCGCGCGCAGCTCGGCTTCCGCATGCGCGATGCGGTCGGCCATGGTGTTGAAAGATTCAGCGAGCTCATCGATTTCGGCCGAGCCGCCGCGCGGCGCACGTGCACCGCGGTCGCCACCGGCGAGCAGCCGCGTGGCTGCGGTGAGGCGACGCACCGGCACACTGATGCTGACCGCCAGCAGCACCGACACCAGCAGCAGCAACCCGAGCACCGCGAACGCGGTGTTCCTGAGCGTGTGCTCGGCCTCTTCGGCCGCGGTGGCGGCGTGTTGCGCCGCCTGCAACAGGCCGAGGCGCGCGGGCATCTGCAACTGCCGCTGCACGCCCGCGGTGAGGGCGGCGCTGTCCTGGCGCAGAGCGTGCCATTGCGGCCCGCTGAGCACGTCATAGCGCTCGATCTCGAGGCGCTGGCGCGCGGCCTGCGCGAAGTCCTCCCGCACCAGGCCGAGCCAGGCGCGGCCGGGCGAGGCCTCAAACTCCGCGGCGTGCGCATTCAGCACCGTCGTGAAGTCACGCTCGCGCCGCGCGATCACGGCGGCCGTGGCGAAGTTGCCGCGCACGGCGTTGATGGCCGCCTCGAGCTCGGCGAGCGAGCGCCGCGCCACCACCTGTGTGCCGTTGATGGCCAGCCCCGAGCCGCCAGCGGAGGCGATGCGCCGGTAGACATGGTCGAGGGCCGCGTGGCGCTCGTCGACCCACTGCGCGCGCTGCGCGGCGCGGCTGGCGAGCTGGCGCGCGCTGGCGATATGGCGGGTGAGCTGAGCGCGCAGCCCCGTGGTTGCCGCCGTGACCGGCGGCGGCGGTGAACTGCCAAAGTAGTCGGCGACCGCTTTTTCGAGCGCATCCCCGGCCTGCGTGATGATGCTGAAATCGTCCGGGCTGTGCGCCTGCATGGACTCATCAACCGCACGATCGTAGGCAAGGAGTCTTTCCAGCACGGCGTTGGCGCTGTTGGCGAGCGGCTCGTGCTCATGCTGCATGCTGCGAACCGCCTCGAGAGCCTCGCGGGCCGTGCGAGTCGCCAGCACCTCGCCGACCACCAGTACAGTCGCGACCGCGGTGAGTCCCAGCCCGAGGCGCCAGCCAATTCCCAGGCGGGGCGCGCGCAGGCGCCAGCCCCGCCGTGCGTGCGGGGCAGGCGCCGGATATGGCGCGCTGGCTGGGGCGGTTTCAGCGATCGGTTGCATGCGACATAAGCCGCCACCGGCAGATGGAGGCGCGTTTCTCTCAGTTCAACTGCAGGCATGATGCGCGCGGCAGTCACCGCGCTTCCGTGGCCGGCATCGCATAAAGCGGCAAACCCCGCTGCACGATCAGGCGAGTGCGGGGCGGTTCGTGCCGGTCATCACGTTCTTTTGCCCTATACTAGGCGCCAACCGATGAAGGGCGGCCGAGAGCATGACCGAGCTTGCTGATACCTTTGACGCGGCCTTTTCGAAGGCAGTCGATCTGGGAAACCGGATCGCAGACAAGGATAAGGACGCCGACCTGTGGGACATCGCCGACGGGTTGCTCGCCGGCGCCATCCAGTACTGGCTGTATTCGCGTCAGCCATGCGGCGATCCGCGCTGCCAGGACTGCATGCCCATCAGCACCGCGCAGGGCCGCATGGCGGAACTCAACCGCCTTCTCGGACAGTTGGCCTCCGAGAGCGAGTACTTCCACACACCGACCGACGCCAACGCCGGCCGCGCTTGAAGGCGCCACAGCGGCGCGCTCGAGCGGGCTCTGTCAGACCGCGGCTTTCGCTTTCAGCCCTGCGCCCGCCACCTCATCCAGCGCCCGCTCGAACAGGTCGCAGCCTTCCCTCAGGTGAGGGTCGGAAATCGTCAGCGGTGCGAGGAAGCGGATCACGTTGGAGTAGACACCGCAGGAGAGAATCACCAGCCCGCGCCGGCCGGCGGCCTGCACGAGCGCCTTGGTGAGATCCGCATCCGGCGAATCGGCGCGCGAGTTCTTCACCAGCTCGATGGCCACCATGGCGCCGAGTGCACGCACTTCGCCCACGCACGGGAAGCGCACCTGCAGCCCCTTCAGGCGCGAGCTCAGGAAGCGCCCGATCTCCTGCGCACGTTTGAGCAGCTGTTCCTCGCGCAGTACCTCGAGCACCGCCAGCCCCGCGGCGCAGCCGAGCGGTGAGCCGGCAAAGGTCCCGCCCAACCCGCCCGGTCCCGGTGCGTCCATGATGTCGGCCTTGCCGGTCACGGCCGACAGCGGTACGCCGCCGGCGACGCTCTTCGCGATGGTGATGAGATCGGGCTCGACGCCGGCATGCTCGATCGCGAACATGCGTCCGGTGCGGCCGAAGCCGCACTGGATCTCATCCGCGATCAGCACGATTCCGTGGCGGTCGCACAGGCTGCGCAGCCGCCGCAGCAACTCGGGCGGCGCCGCATAGAACCCGCCTTCGCCGAGCACCGGCTCGATGATAATCGCCGCCACGCGCGCCGGGTCCACGTCCGCCTTGAACAGCTGCTCGAGCGCCTGCAGCGAATGCTCGACCGTGACGCCGTGATATGCCATCGGGTAGGGCAGGTGGTAGATCTCCGGCAGCATCGGCCCGAAACCGGCCTTGTAGGGTTGCACCTTGCCGGTGAGGCTGATGCACGCCAGCGTGCGGCCGTGGAAGCTGCCCGAGAAGGCGATCACGGCCGAGCGCTTGGTATGAAAGCGCGCGATCTTGATGGCGTTCTCGACCGCCTCCGCGCCGGTGGTGAGAAAAATGGTCTTCTTGGGGCTGGCGCCGGGGGCGAGCGCGTTCAGCTGCTCGGCGAGCGCGATATAGCTCTCGTAGGGCGTCACCTGAAAGCAGGCATGAATGAGCCTTTCCAACTGCCGCGCGATCGCCTGGCTCACCTTGGGGTGCAGGTGGCCGGTGTTCAGCACCGAGATGCCGCTGGCGAAGTCGATATAGCGCCGGCCCTCGACGTCCCAGATCTCGGCATTGGAGGCACGCTCGGCGTACACCGCGAGGGAGTTGCTGACGCCGCGCGGGACGGCTTGCTGGCGGCGCTGGTGCAGTTCGGCGTTGGACGTCAAGGCGGTTCCCCTTGCAGGTCAGGCGAAGTTGTGGCGCGCCAGCGGCAGCGAGCGCAGGCGCTTGCCGCTCGCGGCGTGGATGGCGTTGCAGACCGCGGGCGCGACCAGCGCCGTGGCCGGCTCGCCGATACCGCCCGGGGCTGCGCTGCTGTCGAGGATGAATACGTCGATGCGCGGAATCTCGTTCATGCGCAGCAGCCGGTAGGTGTTGAAGTTGGTCTGCTGCACGCGGCCGCGCTGAATATTGATCTCGCCCCAGAGCGTGGCGGTGAGCCCGAAGATGATGCTGCCCTCGACCTGTGCGGTGACGATGTCCCGGTTCACGACCTGGCCACAGTCGACTGCGCAGACGATGCGGTGCACCTTGACCTTGCCGTTGTCGAGCGAGATTTCCGCGACCTGCGCCATGTAGGTGTCGTAACCTTCCATGACGGCCACGCCCTGGAAGTGTCCCTTGGGAGCTGCGCCGTAGCGGGCTTCCTGGGTGGCGAGTCCCAGCGCCCTGAGGTAACGCGGCTGCTTGGCAAGCAGCGTCCTGCGGAACTGCACCGGATCCTGGCCGGCGCTGGCGGCGAGCTCGTCCATGAAGCTCTCGGCGACGAAGCAGTTGAGCGAGTGGCTCACCGAGCGCCAGAAGCCTACGTTGATGCCGATCTCGTGCCGCAGGTACTCGACCGACACATTCGGCACGTCGTATGGGTAGTTGGCCGCCGCCTCGATGGCAAACGGGTCGATGCTCTTTTCGACCACCGCCGGAAACATCCGCGCGGTGGGGGAGGGCCCGACCAGATGCAGCTTCCAGGCGATGAGTTTGCCACCTTGGTCGAAGGCGCCGACCGCGGTGTCGAAGGCCGGCGGGCGGTACACGTCGTGCGTGGTGTCATCTTCACGCGTCCACAGGAGCTTCACGGGCTTGCCGACCGCCTTGGAGGCCTCGACCGCCGCGGGGATGAAGTCCACATCGAGTCGCCGGCCGAAGCCGCCGCCGAGGAAGGTGGTGTGCACGCGGACCTGTTCGGGCTTGAGGCCCGCGGCGCCCGCGGCCGCCAGCTGCGCTACCTGCTGGACCTGCGTCGGCACGTAGATGTCGCAGCCGTCCGCGCGCACCTCCGCGGTGCAGTTCTGCGGCTCGAGCGTCGCGTGCGCCAGCAGCGGCAGCTGATACTCCGCCTTCACGACCTTGGCGGCGGACTTGATGGCGGCATCGACGTCGCCGTCCTTGCGGGCGCTCTGGGCGGCGCCGGCGGCGTGTTGCAGGCCGCGTAGGATCACGCCATCGTTGAGGCTGGCGTTCGGACCGTCGTCCCACTTGATCGCCAGCGCATCCCGTGCCTGGCGCGCCTGCCACCAGGAGGAGGCGATCACCGCGATACCTGACGAGGTCTGCACCACCGCCTTGACGCCCGGCATGGTGCGGGCCTTGCTGTCATCGAAGCTCAGCGCCTTGCCGCCGAGCGCCGGCGGCTGGGCGAGCGCGGCGTACAGCATGTCGGGCAGACGCACGTCGATGCCGTACTGCGCGCTGCCGTTCACCTTCAGCGGCGTGTCGAGCCGCCTGATGCTCGTACCGATCAGGCGGAAGTTGCCGGCCTCGGTGAGTTTCACGTTCTTCGGCAGCGGCAGCTTGGCGGCGGCCTCGGCACATTCGCCGAAGCTCACGCGCTTGCCGTAAGGGGAGACCACGAAGCCGTTTTCGACCTTGCAGTTCGCCGGCGAGATGCCCCAGTCCTTGGCGGCGACGCTGACCAGCATGCTGCGCGCCTGTGCACCCGCGGTGCGCAGTTTCTGCCACGCATCGCGCACGCTGCTGCTGGCGCCGGTGATCTGGGCGCCGAGCAGGTTGTTCTTGTACTCATCCCCCGCCGGGGCGAAGTCAACATGAATGCGCTCGAGCGTAACCCCCAGCTCCTCGGCGAGCAGCGTCGGTAGTGCGGTGTATACGCCCTGGCCCATTTCCGAGCGATCGCACAGGAAGGTGATGCTGTTGTCGGTACCGATGCGCAGCCACGAGTTCGCGGCGATGGTCTTGTGTTCCCCGGGTCCGCGCGCCGGCTTGCTGCAACCGGGCAGGTGCAGAGCGATGATGAGGCCGCCCGAGAGGCATGCGGAGCTCTTGAGGAAGTCGCGTCGATCGAGACTCATGCTGAGCTCCACACGATTTTTCGGTACTGCGATCAGCCGCCGGTTTTCAGTTGCGCGGCGCGATGGATCGCGGCGCGAATGCGCTGGTAGGTGCCGCAGCGGCAAATGTTGCCGGACATGGCCGCGTCGATATCGGCATCCGAGGGTTGCGCCGTGTGCGCCAGCAGGGCCGCGGCCGACATGATCTGACCGGATTGACAGTAGCCGCACTGCGGAACGTCCAGCTCGATCCAGGCCTTCTGCACCGGATGGCTGCGATCGCTCGACAGACCCTCGATGGTGGTCACTTTTTTGGCGCCGACCGCGCTCACCGGCGTGACGCACGAGCGGATCGGCTCCCCGTCCAGGTGTACGGTGCACGCCCCGCACAGCGCCATGCCGCAGCCGAACTTGGTACCAGTCAGGCCCAGCGTGTCGCGCAGCACCCACAGCAACGGCATCGCCGGATCGACGTCGACTTCGGTGTCCTTGCCGTTGACGTTGAGCTTGATCATTGAACCCCCTTCACCGGTGCATCCCAGCAGCGAGGCAGCGGCTGAGTTGGCGCGCACTCGCGTCGCGCGCCGCACGTGTACTATACGGCCGGCCGCGAGCGGCGCGCACCTTCCGCCTCTTCCGCGGGAGGTGTCATGCGGGGGCGCAGCAGACCCTCTACAATGCCTAGCCGCAAGCTCCGTGCGAAAGCGACCGCCTTGAGCCAAATTCCAACCAACGCCATACCCGCGGCGCCGATCAGCACCGAAGTCGTCGTCAT
>DASWUP010000275.1:0-5699 GCA_036401635.1 Steroidobacteraceae bacterium | reverse complement strand
CACGGCTCGCTCGAGGCTCGCCACGGCCGCACCCAGATTGTTGTAGTTGCGCGTCGACATCCACATCCGCGCCTGCTGCAGCGCCAGCCACGCGTCCGCGTTTTGCGTGCCGCTATGCCGCAGCGGCTCGCCTGCGAAAGTGACACTGAGCTGCAGCGCGCGGGCGACCTCGGTCGCGATCTCATCCTCGATCGCGAGCAGATCCCCGGGCGGACGGTCGAAGCCCTTCGACCAGAGATGCGCGCCGCTGCCCGCATCGATGAGCTGCGTCGTGACCCGCAGGCGGCCGGGGGAGCCTTGCAGACTGCCCTCGAGCACGTAGCGTGCGTTCAGCCTGCGCGCGATCTCGCGAATGTCCTCCGAGTGCCCGCGAAATGCGAACGATGAGGTGTGCGCGATGACGTTGACTTCGCGCAGCTGTGCGAGCTCGTGCAGTACATTCTCCGCCAGTCCGAGCGCGAGATAGTCCTGCCGTGCGTCGCCCGTCAGGTTGAGGAACGGGAGCACGGCGACGTTGCGGCTCGGCGGCCCGCCCGTGCGCGCCACCACCGGCGGCACGCTGGTGAGGAGCGCGCCGCGCGCGAGCCAGACAACGAGCGCCGCACCCAGCGCGCCGATCAACAACCCAATGGATACCGCAACGCGGCGGCCGCGTCGCGGCGCTGCAGGACCATGCGCGGCGAGCGGAGGCGCAGGCTCGACCGCTGGCGGGTCGGGGGCTAGCGGGGACTGCGCTCGCTCCACGTCCGCGATGAAGCGATAGCCGCGGCGCGGCATCGTCTCGATGTAACGCGGGTGGCCTGCGTCGTCACCGAGCGCCGTGCGCAGCTTTCTGACGGCGGAATTCAGCCCGGCGTCGGTGTCGATGTAGGTCGCCCTGGGCCACAGGCGCTCGATCAGCTCTCCACGTGTCACCAGTTGACCGGGACGCGCCGTCAGGAGCTCGAGCACCTGGAACGCCTGCTCGGGGAGGTGCTGGCGCGCCCCGTTGAGCTGGAGTTCCGCCGAGGTGCGGTCGAGGGTCACCTCGCCGAAGCAAATCGTGTTCGTGAGGTGGGACTCGCCGGGCATGGCGGCAGGCAGCTATGCAGAGGTGGGCGGGAAAACAGAGACTATACAGAACTAAGCAAGACCGAATCCATTGACGGCGCGGGCGCTCCCTAGCGTGATGAACCCCGTTCACCCACGGAGTGTTCTCTACATGAAAACCCGAACGAAACTCCCGATAGGCGCTGCCGCAGCGGCCCTGGCTGCCTGTGGTATCGCGCAAGCCCGCGACTGCAGCGAGTCGACGCTGGAGGGTCTGTACGTATTCAGTGCCACCGGCTTCAACATCGTTCAAGGCGCCGCCCAACCCAAGGCGGTCACCGAGTTCATCCGCTTCAACGGAAATGGCACCCTCACGGTCCCCGCGGCCACCGTAAGCCTCGACGGCGTGGTCATTCGCTCTCCGCCCAACGGGACGGGCAGCTACACGGTCTCCTCGGACTGTACGGGCAGTCTCCAGTTCAACGACCGGGCACACGCATCCTTCGACCTGTTCATAGCGGCAGACGGGCACACCATCTACATGAACCAGACCGGAGGCGCCCTTCCAGGTGTCCTGCAGGGAAGGGCTGAGAGCCTGTCGGACTGACGCGATCGAGGTGGGTGGTACCGACGGCGGGACGTTGAATCAGGACAGCAGCTCGACGTTGCCGCCAATGGCGGCGGTGTTGATGGTGAGCGTGCGCTCGGTGGCAAAGCGCAGCAGATAGTGCGGCCCTCCCGCCTTCGGCCCGGTGCCCGACAGTCCCTGGCCGCCGAAGGGCTGCACGCCGACCACCGCGCCGATCATGTTACGGTTCACGTAGGTGTTGCCCACGGGAAGTGAGCGGAACACGTGCTGGGCGACGCTTTCCAGGCGGCTGTGCACCCCTAGCGTCAGCCCGAAGCCGGTGCTGCGGATCGCCGCGAGCACCTGCGGCAGCTGCCCGCTGCGATAGCGCGCCACGTGCAGGATCGGTCCGAACTCCTCGCTCTTGAGCTGATCGAGGCTTCGTAGCTCGAACAAGTGCGGCGGGAAGAACTGGCCTGCTGCAAGGCCCGGGTCGAGCTCGCAGGCGTACAGCAGCTTCGCCTCGGCGCGCATGCGCTCGGCATGCCGGCGCAGACGCAGCTGCGCGGCTGGCGAGATCACCGGACCAACATCCGTGGCCAGATCCTCCGGCGCGCCGATCCTCAGGCAGCGCATCGCGCCGATCAGCATCTCGATCACGCGCTCGGCGATTTCCTCCTGCAGGTACAGCACGCGTAGCGCCGAGCAGCGCTGGCCGGCGCTGGTGAAGGCCGAAGTGATGACGTCGTCGACCACCTGCTCGGGCAGCGCGGTCGCATCGACCACCATGGCATTGACGCCGCCGGTCTCGGCGATCAGCGCTACGATCGCGCCGTCGCGATTGGCAAGCGTACGGTTGATGGTCGCGGCGGTCGCGGTCGAGCCCGTGAACGCGACACCGGCGAGCGCCGGGTGGGTGAGCGCCACCTCCCCGAAGGCCGGTCCGTCGGCGGGGGTGAGCTGCAGAGCCGCAACCGGCACACCCGCCTCGTGCAGTAGGGCGGTCATGGCATGCGCAATGAGCGGGGTCGCGGGCGCCGGCTTCGCCACCACCGCGTTGCCAGCGGCGAGCGCCGCGCTGATCTGCCCGGTGAAGATCGCGAGGGGGAAATTCCACGGGCTGATGCACACGAACACGCCGCGGCCGTGAAGGGAGAGCGTATTGCGCTCACCGGTTGGTCCGGGCATCTCGAGCGGCGCGCCGAACAGCTCGACGCCGCGCGCCGCATAGTACCGGCAGAAGTCGACCGCCTCGCGCAGCTCCGCCACTGCATCGGGCAGCGTCTTGCCGGCCTCGCGCACCAGCAGGCTCAGGAACAGTCCGCGCCGCGCCTGCAACAGGTCAGCCGCCCGCACGAGGCACGCGGCACGTTCCCCGGCCGGCGTCGCGTCCCACGCCGGCTGCGCCTCGTGCGCCGCCTGCATGGCGTGGCGGATCTCAGCGGCGCTGGCATCGCGCGTCAGCCCTACCGTCTCGCGCGCATCGGCGGGCGAGGTGACCGGGGTGCCGGCATCGCGCGAGCGGCGGCCGCTCAGGATCGGCCCGCCGACATAACTCTCGCCGGCGTGCTGCTGCACTTGCGCCTGCAACGCGCTGAGCGCCGCTGGATCGCCGAAATCCTCGCCTTCCGAGTTGGCGCGCTCGGCGCCGTAGAGCGCGTGCGGCTCACGCACCCGCGTCGGCCGGGAGGCTGCGCTGCTCAGGGAAGAGATGGGATCGCTCACGACCTGCTCCACGGGAATCTGCGGATTCATGAACTGATGGACGAAGGAGCTGTTGGCGCCGTTCTCGAGCAGGCGCCGCACGAGATACGGCAACAGCTCCTCGTGCGTGCCCACCGGCGCGTACACCCTGACCGGCGGCAGCGCCGCGATCTCGGCGTGCGCCGCCCGGTACAGCGCCTCGCCCATGCCATGCAGGCGCTGGAACTCGTAGTGCGCACCCGCAGGTGCGAGCTCGAGCACCGCCGCGACCGTATAGGCGTTGTGAGTGGCGAACTGCGCATGGATCACGTCGCGCGCGGCGAACAGATGCTGGGCGCACTCGAGGAAGCTCGCGTCCGTGGCGGCTTTGGAGGTGTACACCGGGAAGCTGGCGAGCCCGCGCTCCTGGGCACGCTTGATCTCACTGTCCCAATATGCGCCCTTGACCAGCCGCACCGTCATGCGTCGCCCGCTGTCGCGGGCAAGTGCCGCGATCCAGTCGAGGACCAGCGGCGCACGGCGCCCGTAGGCCTGCACCGCAAGTCCAAGTCCGTCCCAGGCGCGCGTGGCCGCATCCCGCGCCAGGCTCTCCACGATGTCGAGCGACAGATCGAGCCGATCCGCCTCTTCCGCATCGATCGTGAATCCGATACCGGCGCGCGCGGCGCGACGCGCGAGATCCAGCATGCGCGGAGCGAGCTGTTCGTTGACGCGCGCGCTCTGCAACTGCGTGTAGCGCGGCTCGAGCGCCGACAGCTTCACCGAGATGCCGGAGCGGGTGTGCACCGATCCCGCGGTCTGCTCGCCCAGCGCCTCGATCGCGTGGGCATATGAGGCGAAATAGCGCTGCGCGTCCGCTTCGGTACGGGCGCCCTCGCCCAGCACGTCGAAGGAGCACAGCGCGAGCGCCGGCTCGGAGCCAGCGCGCGCCAGGGCGGCGTCGATCGTGTCGCCGACAATGAACGCATGTCCCAGCAGCTGCATCGACTGACGCAGCGCTGCGCGCACGATGGGAGCGATCATCGGTTTGGCGAAGCTGGCGGCGGAGAATTCCCCGGACAGCTCCGCCGACACCTCCGGTAACAGCCAGCCCGCCGCGCCGAGCAACGTGAACCCGGTGCTCAGCAACAGGTCGGTGTCGCCCGGAATGCCGGCGGCGCGTACGGCGGCGAGCCGTTCGGCGATCAGCTGGTCGGCGCGCTTCGGGTCCGGCGTGCGCAGCAGCGCCTCCGCCAGGCTCATGAGGGCCTTGCCCTGCGCGCTGTCGAGCGGGAACTGCTCGAGCATTCTGTCGACCAGCGGACGGGAGCGCTTGTCCGCGCGTGCGGCCTCGACCCAGCGGGCGGCGCGGGTCGCGGCGCTCACCAGCGCCGCCTGCGCACCGGACAGGTCGGCGAGCATCTCTTCGGAGGCGTCGTCTTGCGGGCGCAGCGTCGCGGCGCGCAGCTGTGCGCGTAGCGCTGCGAGCTCGGTCACCTCGTGATTCACCCGTTGGGCAGTCGTTTTGTCACCCATGTCCACTTGATCCATTGGCCAGTCAATTACGCTTATGTTAGCCTCTTTCCTAGAGAATAATCATCCGTTTTTGCCACTTTAACAGCTAAACTTACTGTCATGGCACAAAAATCGACCTCCGCGGCCGGCGCTGCCGCCGAGCGCGATCTTGACCGCATCGATCGGGGGCTGCTCGTGCGGCTGCAGCAGGACGGCCGTGCGGCCGTCTCACAGCTCGCGCGCGAGGTGCACCTCACCGTGACGCCGACGCTCGAACGAGTGCGGCGCCTGGAGTCGGGCGGATACATCGAGGGGTATTTCGCGCGCCTCAACCCGAGGCGGCTGGGGCTCGGCCTGCTCGCCTACGTGGAGGTGTCACTCGATCGCACCACGCCCGACGCCTTTGAGCGCTTCAAGCAGGTGATGCTCTCGCACGATGAGGTGATGGAGTGCCACATGGTGGCGGGAGGATTCGACTACCTGCTGAAAGTACGCGTGCGGGATATGGAGAGTTACCGCCGCTTCCTCGGGGATCGCATCGCCGCGGTGCGCGGCGTGCAGCAGACCCACACCTACTTCGTGATGGAAGAAGTGAAGTCCACGCACCGTATCCTCGTGCCGGAGAGCTAGCCCGCCAGCACCTGCGCGGTGGCGCGCGCGAAGTATTCGAGATTCTCCTGGCGCAGCCCCGCGAGATTCATGCGGCTGTCGTCGGTCATGTAGACGTGATGCCGGGCGCGCAACTCGCGCACCTGCTCGGTGTTGATGCCGAAGAAGGAGAACATACCGCGCTGCGTGGCGATGAAGCCGAAGTCGCGCTGCGGGCAGTGTTCCTTGAGCTGCTTCACCACCTCGTGCCGCAGGCCCTGGATACGCTGGCGCATGGCGGCGACTTCGTCCGCCC
>DASWUP010000274.1:0-14708 GCA_036401635.1 Steroidobacteraceae bacterium | reverse complement strand
GATCACTTCTTGTTCCTCCAGGCGCGCGACTTCGAACGCCGGAGGTGCGCAAACGCCGAAGTCCGGATGCCGGCTGGTTCTAAAGCTCGTCGTCGAAGTCCTTGAGATCTTTCTCGAGCTTCTTGTCCGCCAGCACTTCCTCGAGCCGGCTCCATGCAGCCTTGCCGCGCTTGCCCTGGTTACGGACGCGCTTGTCCACCCGATCGAGCAGCCGGTCATAATCGGTGCCGTCCTCGGGGGGACTGCTCAGGAATTCATCGTCGAGATCGAAGTTCTCGTTGTCTCTTTCCGACATCTGGCGGCGCAAATCCTGAATTAATTCAATGGCTAAGATGCCTTGGCGGCACGGAACAAGGCTGCGAACTATAGCCGATTCACGCCGCCGATCAACTCTTTGCCCAGCGGACCCAATTTCACCAGCCGGTTGACGCTTTTACTTTCGCTTTCGATTATTTGGCCCTGCTTCGGGCAATCCTTGGCATCCGCATCGACTCAACAAAGCTTCGCCGAGCCGATGAAGGGGTGCTGGATGTTTACATAATTCTTGGAAGTCAGGAGGTCGGAGGCACCGTCGAGTATGAGGATCGTTTTCTTTATTCGCTGGCCGTTTGGCAGTCTGTCACCCAACCGCATCTTGGGGCCGGTGTATTCCTTGCCGAAGCCTCGATAGAAAGCAACGACCTTTTCGAATGAATCGTTGGTGTGATAGGCCGCAGTGAAAATCGTGCCGCGGGGCGGCGCCCGCATCGCTCGCAGTGCCCGCAGTGAGCGAAAAAGCGAGAAACGCCGCGGGAGCAAATCTCAGGATACGCATTCAGGGCTGATCCGTGCGATCGCGAACCACCACCGGGGCGCCCCGGCTCAATCCCAGACCCTCCGCGGCGCTGTCCTCGGCACGGGCGATTTCCACCACCCCGAACGAGTTCACCAGCGCGAGATATTGCCCGGGTCGGGAGTCTGCGTAAGTGCGCAGCAGCGGGAAGGCATGATTGCCGGCGTGCACCAGCGGCAGCCGGAAGCGCTCGATCAGCGCCGCGTCGATATTGGTGATGAGGTTGCCGAAGTGATCGATGCTGATGACGAGGCCGGTGACGCTGCGAGGCTCGACAGTCGGGTCGTCCACCCAGGCGGGGACCAGAGTGCTGACCGTCTCGCCGAGCGCCTCCGGCTGGCAGCGTCCGGCGGCGAGCTCGGCGGCGACCGGGGCGAAAATATCCCGGCCATGGAAGGTGGCGCTCGGACGATGCACACCGAGGTGCGTGAGCTGCGCCGCCCCGAGGCGCACGATGAACGCGTCGCGGGAGCGGCTGACGACCGGCGCGAGCAGGCCGTTGTCGGGCGCCAGGAAAAAGTGTCCGCCGGCGCGCACGGCCACGATGTTGCGCGACGTGCCCACGCCCGGATCTACCACGGCGACGTGTACGGTTCCGGGCGGAAAGTAGCCGAAGGCGCGGGCCAGCCAGAAGCCGGCCTCCGCAGGCCAGTGCACCACGATCTCGTGCGTCAAATCGATGATGCACGCGCCCGGGAAACGCGTGAGCATGCAACCTTTCATGACGCCGACGAACGGCCCCTGGTGGCCGAAGTCGGTCGTGATGGTGATGACCCCTGAGGCGCTCGGGGCGTTCATGAACTTGAGCGCGTGCCCCTCAGGTGCAGGTGTAGATCAGGTGCGCGTGCCGCTACCGCGGCCGCCCGCCGCACGGGCGCCTTCCGCACAGGAGCGACAGCGATCGGTATAGGGCACGGCGTCCAGCCGTTCGGGCTCGATGTCCTCGCCGCACACCGAGCAGGTGGTATAACGCCCGGAGGCGAGGCGCCGCAACGCCCCCTCCACCTGCTGCAACTCTTCCTGGGCGGAGTGCGAGATGGCCCCGAGCACGTCATCGTTCTCGCGCTGCGTCACCTGCTCGGCAAAGTCGGCGGACAGCGGGTCCGCCTCGTGCCGCAGATCGGCGCTCGCATCACTGGCGCGCTGGCGCAGCTCGTCGCGGCGCTTGAGCAATCGGTCCCGTACCGCATTGGTATCCACTTCGATTCCCCAGCAAACCTTCAGGACCCTCGCGGGCCGCGGCGTCGCTCCTCGAGCCATTTTTGCAGTTTGTCGAAAGGCTCGATGAACTTCGTCACGCCCTCGCGCTCGAGTTGCAGGGCGACCGCCTCCAGATCGACATCCAGCCGCTCCAGTCCCTCGCTCGCATCGCATCCTTCCGCAATGTGGCGCTCAAGCCGCAGCTCCGGCCTGCCCAGACGCCGATAGGCATTCAATGTCTCCAGTGGCATGGTGTTGACCGTCTTCGGCACCACCAGCTCCTCGACATACTTGATCGGGCTGTAGCTCGGATCCTTGGTCGAGGTTGACGCCCACAGCAGCCGCTGCGGCCGCGCACCGCGCGCAGCCAACGCCTGCCACTGAGGCGTGGCGATCATTTCCTCGTAAATTGCGTAGGCACGGCAGGCGCTGGCAATCGTCGCCTTGCCGCGCAGGGTGCGCGCCGCCGGCTGGCCGCGCGAGGCGAGACCATCGAGGAGCTTGTCGACCGCGGTGTCGATGCGGCTCAGGAAGAAGCTCGCGACGGAGGCGACCGTGGCCAGCGGCTGGTCGGCGGCCGCGCGCACGCTCAGGCCCTCCATGTAGGCGCGCGCCACCGCGCGGTAACGCTCGGGCGAGAACAGCAGCGTCACGTTCACGTTGATGCCCGCCGCGATGAGGTCGCGGATCACGGGTAGTGCGGCTTCGGTGCCCGGGATCTTGATGAGTGCGTTGGGCAGTTTCAGACGCTGCCACAAACGCTGTGCCTCCGCGAGACTGCCGGCACTGTCGTAGGCGAGGTGCGGCGACACCTCCATGCTCACGAAGCCGTCGCCACCGGAGGTGGCGTCGTAGAGTGGGCGCAGCAATGCTGCAGCGGCGCGCAGATCCTCGATGGCGAGTTCCTCGTACAGCGCCAGGCTGGATGACACCGTGGGCAGAAGCTGCGCAATCGGCTGCGCGTACTGCGGATCCGTCATCATTGAATTGGCGAATATCGCGGGGTTCGAGGTGAGCCCGGCAATGCCATCCTCGGCGATGAGGCGCGCGAGACTTCCGTCCTGCAGCATGCGGCGATTGATGTCATCGAGCCAGGCACTCACGCCGAGCTTGCGCAACTCGAGCAGCGGATTTGGCACCGGCGCGTTCATACGGGTCACTCTTGGCCGAGAGTAGCGCAGCTGGCACCGTGAGTCTCGCGGTTTCGGTACGGATATGCGTAAATCAAGGGCGAGGAGCAGCGCCAATGACTGAGATGTTCGATGCTGGCAAGCTGGCCGAGGAACTGCGCGCCCTGGTGAGCGATGCCGAAGCGCTGTTGCAGGCGAGCACGAGCGCCGACAGCGCGGAACTGCGCAAGCGCGCCGAGGCGACCCTGCGCGATCTGCGCGGCCGGCTCACCGCGCTCGAGGAGCAGGTGAGCGCGGGGGCGCGCGATCTCGACGGCTACGTGCGCGACAACCCCTGGCAGGCCGTGGCAATCGCCGGCGGCACCGCGCTGGTGCTTGGGCTCATCGTGGGTCGCAGGTAATGGACGCTCCCGCGCGGCCTGCGCCGAGTACTGCCCCCACTGAGGCGCCGCCGGCGACGCTCTCGGGCCTGCTCGGCGCGGGGCTGGACGCCATGCGAACCCGACTGGACCTCGCGGCGGTCGAGCTCGAGATCCACCTGTTGGCGCTGATGCAGGTGCTGGTGTGCCTCATCGGTGCCCTCGGCTGCGCGTTGCTCGCGCTCGCGTTCGGTGCGACCACGGTGATCGTGGCGCTGTGGGACACGCATCGCACCGTGGGCCTGCTCGGCGGGACTGCGCTGTTCGTTGGGCTCGCGGTGCTTTTCGGCGCCCTCGGTGTGCGCACCTTGCGCAAGCAGCCACGGGTTCTGGAAAGCACGTTGCAGGAATTGCGCAAGGATCAACACCGCGAAGGCGGCGGGCTATGACGCGCATGGTGGAACTGCGGGCGCGGCGGCACGTCCTGTTGGCGCGCTGCGCGGCGCAACGGCTGGACCTCGCGCAGCGCGTGGCGCAGCTGCGAGCGGGTCTGCCGCGCTGGGCGCAGACCGACGCGGCCGGCCACGTGGACAGCGGCGCGCCGCGCGCCAGGCGCCATCCGCTCGCCTGGATCGCAGTCCTCGCCGGGCTCACGCTGGTCGGGCGCACGCGTGAAGTGCTCACGCTGGTGCAGTTCATGCGCTCGGCGGTGTTGTTTGCCACGCGCGCCGCGTTGCTGGTGCGGCTGATCGGGCACGTGCGCGCCTCGCGCACCCGCGGCACTCAATGACCTGCAGCGGCGCTCAGCGCGGCGTCTGTGAGCCGCTCGCCGCGGCCTGCGGCGCGGCGGCCGGCAGCGCATCGGGGTCGGCCGCGAGACCGACCAGCGTCGGCATGCCGCTGGCGGCCTGCAGCGTCGTACGTGCCAGCTCCCAGTGAATGGCGGCGCTGTTTGCGCCGAGCGCCCGCTCGAGCGTCTGCGATAACAGCTGCACATCCGGCTCGATGCTCTGCCCTTCAGCGTCGACCGGTGGATGCGCTTCGAGCAACAGTTGACCATCGACCCAGGCGACTTTCACCGGCTCGTTGACCAGGCGCACCTTGGTTCCGATTGGAACCAGCGCAAAGAGCCCCGCGACGTCTTCGGGATACATGCGGATGCAGCCGTGCGTGACCGCCATGCCCACCGCCGTCGGGTTGTTGGTGCCATGGATCATGTACTCGCCCTTGCCGGCGGCGAGGCGCAGCGCGAAGTCACCGAGCGGATTGTCGGGACCCGGTCCCACAACCTTCGGCAACGGATCGCCATTCTCGGCGTGTTCCTTGCGGATCGACTCCGGCGGATACCAGGCGGGGTGTCTGATCTTGGCGATGACGCGCGTCTCGCCGAGGGGCGTGCGCCAGTCCATCTTGCCGATGCTCACCGGATAGGTGATGACTACCGGCTTCTCGCGCCCGTGGGACTTGGGGTAGTAGTACAGGCGATGCTCCGGCAGGTTCACGACCAGGCCTTCGTGCGGACCCGCCGGCAGAATGCGCCGCCCGGGCAGCACGAGGTTCGTCCCTGCCCCCGGCAACCACACATCAACAGCCGGGTTCGCGCGAATGATTTCGTAGTAGCCGAGGCTGTAGCGGTGTGCGAGATCCGGAAGCGTGTCCTCATACACCGTCTGCAGGCTCGTATCCGTACCCACCACCGAGGAACCATCCGCCGGCAGCGGGTAGACACTGCCCCACGCGGGGCTCACCAGCAGGCCAACCCCCGACAGTGCCGGGAAAAGCGATTTCGGATTCCGCACGTGCCTCATGTATTTTCTGTGAAAAACCCGTATCTCATTGATCGTACACTGCTCACTTCTCGACCGACAGGACCCAGCGTGTGGTCCTCCCGGCGCGCCTATTGTAGAGGATTCCTTTACTATCGCGCGCGGTGAGCCGCAGCGAAAAACTCCCGCGCGCCTTTTTCGCCCGCAGCACTCTGGCCGTCGCCCGCGAACTCATCGGCCTGCACCTGGTGCACGACGACGGGGATACCGTGCGCGCCGGCCGGATCGTCGAGACCGAGGCGTATCTGGGACCTCGCGATCTTGCGGCGCACTCCTCCCGCGGCCGCACGGCGCGCACCGAAGTCATGTTTGGACCGCCGGGGCACGCCTATGTGTACTTCATCTACGGCTTCTGGAATTGTCTGAACGTGGTCACTGCCGCGCCCGGTGTGCCGCACGCCGTGCTGGTGCGCGCGCTCGAGCCGCTCGCGGGCATCACCGATCGCACCTGGGGTCCGGGTCTCCTGTGCCGTGCGATGCACATCGACCGGCGTCTGAACGGCATCGATCTCGCAGGCGAGGTGCTGTGGCTGGAACGCCCACCCGCACGAGCGCAGCCGGTGCGCATCGCGCGCAGCCCGCGCATCGGAGTCGACTATGCCGGGGCGTGGGCGCAGCGGCCCTGGAGATTTTTCGATCGCGCTTCGGCTTACGTTTCCACCGTCCCGGCGCACCGGCGGCTTGAGGCCGCTGCGGCGCTGGCCGGCGACGGGAAATAATGTGTGACCACAAGCGCGCACCCATTTGCCTAAACTACGCGCCCACGGGCTTAACGAAAGGAAACCCAAATGTCGATTCGCACCTGCGCCTTCCTGACACTGTGGGTCCTCGCGGCCGTCATGACGGTCCATTCCTCTGCCGCGCGCGCGCTGCCCGAGGAAGGCACTGCCTACCGCAAGCTCGAGCAGCCCCAGCCGACCGCGAGCCCGGGGACGATTGAGGTCATCGAATTCTTCTCCTACGGCTGCCCGCATTGCAGCGATTTCCACCCCTTGCTCAGCGCCTGGGCGGCCAAGCTTCCCAAGGACGTGGTGTTCCGGCGCGTGACCGTCAGCTTCAACCGCCCGGCGTGGATCAACCTCGCGCGTGCGTACTACGCGCTGCAGGCCTGCGGCGACCTGGACAAGCTCGACGGCGCGCTGTTTCACGCCATTCACCAGGAACGCCGGCAGCTCTTTGATGAGCAGAGCCTGGCCGACTGGGTGGGCAAGAACGGGGGGAACGCCGAGAAATTCTCAGCCGCCTACAGCGCCTTCGGCGTCAACAATCAGACGGTGCAGGCCGACCAGACGGCCGAAAGCTATCGGATCGAGGCGATTCCGACGCTGGCGGTCAACGGCCGCTACATCGTGCTCGGCGGCACTTTCACGGAGATTCTCGCCAACGCCGACAAAGTGATCGCCCTGGCGCGCGCCGAAGCGGCCGCCGGCGGCACGGCAACTAAACACAAGTAAGCTCCCGGGGCGAGCGGCGCGGCCGCGTTACGGGCCGCTCGGGGCGTTCGGCTGCAGCGCATCAGGTCTGCGGTTCGCGCGCCAGCTCCAGCAACTCGCTCGCCTCCGGCACCCGATCGCCGTGGGCGAAGTGAATCATCGCCACCGTGCCGGCGTAAGGGGCGGTGATGGTGTGCTCCATTTTCATTGCTTCGATCACCATGAGGACCTCGCCGGCGGCGACCTTCTGCCCCACGGCGACCGCCACCGACACCACCACGCCGGGCAACGGCGTCGTCAGACCCCCGGCGGCGGCGCTCGCTGAGAACTCGAGCGCCCTCGGGTCCTCCACAGTCAAGTCGTATTGCTCGTCCGCCGTCCACAGGTACACACGCGCGCCGTCCACGCGGTAGCGCGCCTGCCGGCGCCGCTCACCGATGCGTGCCGCGACGAGCACCGCGTCGCGGGTCACGTCGGCCAGCGGCAGGCGCGTTGCTGCGTCGACGCTCACGGCGGCGGGCTTGCCGCCGGCGTATTCGAGCTCCACCGCATGCGCGTGCCCGCGCCATGAGAAAGTGCAAGCGATGCGCGCCGGCAGATTGGGCGTGAAGCCGTCGGCCAGGTCCCAGGGGCCTGCGGCCGGCGCGCGGCGCGCGGCTACCCCTTGAGCGACAGGCGCAGCGTGCAGCGCAAGCGCCGCGAGGATGAGTGCCTCGGGGGCGGCGGTAAGCGGGCCGGCAAACTCCGCCGCACTCTCATCGAGCAAGGCGATGTTGTGCCTGACCTCAAGAAAGCGCGGCGAGCGCAGGATGCGCCGCAGCCAACGCTCGTTGGTGTGCACGCCGGCGCTCAAGGTGTGGGAGAGCGCCGCGGCGAGCCGAGCGGCCGCCTGCTCGCGACTTCCGCCCCAGGCGATGATCTTACCGAGAAGCGAATCGTAGCAGTCCGGAACCGTATCGCCGCTGCCAAAGCCCGCGTCCACGCGCACCGACTCCATGTGCGGCCATTCGAGAAGCTGCAGGTATCCTGCGCTTGGCAGAAAGCCGCGCTCGGGATCCTCGGCGCAAACGCGCGCCTCGATCGCATGCCCCTCAAAGCGCACCTCGCTTTGCGACAGCGGCAGGGGCTCACCCGAGGCGACGCGCAACTGCCACTCGACCAGGTCGAGTCCGGTCACCGCCTCGGTGACGGTGTGCTCGACCTGCAAACGCGTGTTCATTTCCATGAAGTAAAACTCGCGCCCGTCGAACAGGAACTCGACGGTGCCGGCGCTCACGTAGCCGATCTCGCGTGCGACGGTGAGCGCTGCGGCGCGCAGGCGAGCGCGCAGCTCCTCGGGCAGCGCGGGTGCGGGCGCCTCTTCGATGAGCTTCTGATGACGGCGCTGCGTGGAGCAGTCGCGCTCGCCCAGGTGCACGAGGTTGCCGTGCGTGTCGGCAAACACCTGCACCTCGATGTGACGCGGTGCGGGCAAGTAGCGCTCCAGCAGCAGCGCCCCGTCGCCGAAGGCGCTCTCGGCGAGTCGGCGCGCGGCGGCGAGAGCCGGCGCCAGTTGCGACGATTCGCGCACGATCTGCATGCCCTTGCCGCCGCCGCCGGCCGCGGGTTTGATGATGAGCGGCAGCCCCGCGCGCTGCGCCGCGCGCGTGAGCTGTTCCAGGTCCTGCTCGGAGCCGGCATATCCTGGCAGCAGCGGGACACCGGCTGCCTGCATGCGCGTCTTGGCGACGATCTTCGAACCCATCGCGGCGATGGCGGCGACGGGTGGTCCGACGAAGGTCAGGCCGGCATCCGCGCACGCCTGTGCAAACTGCGCGTTCTCGGCGAGGAAGCCGTAGCCCGGGTGGATGGCCTGCGCCGCGCTGGCGCGGGCGGCTTCGATGATGCGCCCGATGCTCAGGTAACTGTCGCGCGCCGCGGCCGGCCCGATTCGCAGCGCCTCATCCGCTTCACGCACGTGACGCGCGCCGGCGTCGGCATCCGAGAACACCCCGATGGTGCGGATGCCCAGACGGCGCGCGCTGCGGAAAATGCGGCAGGCTATCTCGCCGCGATTCGCGACCAGGAGACTCTTGATCACAGCGCCCTCCCCGCCTGAGCCTTACATCCGGAACACGCCGAAATGCGTCGGTTCCTCCGGCGCGTTGCGCACCGCCGCGAGCGCCAGCCCCAGCACGCGCCGCGTGTCGATGGGATCGATCACGCCATCGTCCCAAAGCCGCGCCGAAGAATAGTAGGGATGTCCCTGGCGCTCGTATTGCTCGCGGATCGGCAGCTTGAACGCCTCCTCCTCCGCCGCCGGCCAGTCCCGGCCGGTGCCTTTGAGCTGGTCGCGCTTGACGGTCGCGAGCACGCTGGCCGCCTGTTCCCCGCCCATGACCGAAATGCGCGCGTTCGGCCACTGAAACAGCAGCCGGGGCGAGTACGCCCGGCCGCACATGGCGTAGTTCCCCGCGCCGTAGCTGCCGCCGATGATCACCGTGAGCTTCGGCACATTGGCGCACGCCACCGCGGTGACCAGCTTGGCGCCGTCCTTGGCGATGCCGCCGGCTTCCGCGCGCCGGCCGACCATGAAGCCGGTGATGTTCTGCAGGAACAGCAGCGGAATCTGCTGGCGTGTGCACAGCTCGATGAAATGAGTCCCTTTAAGGGCGCTTTCGGAAAACAGCACGCCGTTGTTGGCCAGAATGCCGAGCGGATAGCCGCACAGGTGCGCGAAGCCGCATACCAGGCTCGTGCCGTAGAGCTCTTTGAACTCATCGAGCTCCGATGCATCCACCAGCCGCGCGATCACCTCGCGCACGTCATAGGGCTTGCGCTGATTCGCCGGCAATACGCCGTAGAGCTCCGCCGCATCATGGCGCGGCTCGGCCGGGGTCTGCGGCGGCGCGGTGGCGGCGCCGCGCTTCAGACGCGTGACGATGCGCCGCGCGATGGCGAGCGCGTGCGTATCGTTCTGCGCGTAGTGATCGCAGACGCCCGACTCGCGGCAGTGCACGTCCGCGCCGCCGAGGGACTCCGCGTCGATGTCCTCGCCGGTGGCGGCCTTTACCAGCGGCGGACCGCCGAGGAACACGCGTCCCTGGTTGCGCACGATAACGTTCTCATCCGACATCGCGGGTACGTACGCGCCGCCTGCGGTGCACGAGCCGTGCACTACCGAGATCTGCGCCACGCCGAGCGCCGACAGCGTCGCCTGGTTGTAGAAAATGCGGCCGAAGTTATCGCGGTCGGGAAACACCTCATCCTGCGCCGGCAGAAAGGCGCCGCCGCTCTCCACCAGGTACACGCACGGCAGGCGGTTGTCGCGCGCGATTTCCTGGGCGCGCAGGTGCTTCTTCACCGTGATCGGATAGTAGGTGCCGCCCTTGACGGTCGGATCGTTCGCGACGATGACGCATTCGCGCCCGCCGATGCGCCCGATGCCGGTCACGACCCCGGCGCAGGCGATGTCTCCGCCGTACAGGCCGTGCGCGGCGAGCTGCGAGAACTCGAGGAACGGACTGCCGGTGTCGAGCAGCACGCGGATGCGCTCGCGCGCGGTGAGCTTGCCAGCCGCCTTGTGCTTGTCGGTGGCGGCCTTGGAACCGCCGCGCGCCACCCGGGCCACCTCGTGCCGCAGAGCCTCGACCAGCGCGCGCATGGCGCGCTCGTTGTCCTGGAACTCCTGGGAATGCACATCAACCCGAGTGGAGATACGGGGCATGGGTACTTGCCATGGTTGCCGGTTTGTCCGACAATCATACGATCCCGTTCAGGAATAAGGCAAGTCCATGAGCACGCTCGACTGCACCGACAGCGACTTCGGCCTGAGCGTCGAACTCGAGGAGATCCGCCAGCAGGTGCGGCGCTTTGCCGCCGAGCAGATCGCCCCGCGGGCGGCCGAGATCGATCGCAGCAACGAATTCCCCCGCGACCTGTGGCCGGTGCTGGGCGCGCAGGGGCTGCTGGGCATCACCGTGCCCGAGCGCTTCGGCGGCGCGCAGCTCGGGTATCTTGCGCATGTCATCGTGATGGAGGAAATCTCGCGCGCCTCGGGCGCGGTGGGCCTCTCCTATGGCGCGCATTCCAACCTGTGCGTGAATCAGCTGCGGCTCAATGCCAACGATGCGCAGTGCGAGCGCTACCTGCCCAAGCTCGTGAGCGGCGAGCACGTCGGGGCGCTCGCGATGTCCGAACCCGGGGCGGGGTCGGATGTGGTCGCCATGCAGTTGCGCGCCGAGAGGCGCGGCGACGGCTATGTGCTGAACGGCCGCAAGATGTGGATCACCAACGGACCGGACGCGGATGTGTTCGTGGTGTACGCCAAGACCGACCTGGCGGCCGGCCCGCGCGGCATCAGCACGTTCATCGTCGAGCGCGGCGCGGGCGGCTTCAGCACTGCGCAGAAGCTCGACAAGCTCGGCATGCGCGGCTCGGGCACCTGCGAGCTGGTATTCGATGATTGCCGGGTGCCGGCGGAAAACCTGCTCGGCACCGAGAATGGCGGCGTGCGTGTGCTGATGAGCGGCCTGGATTACGAGCGCGTGGTGCTCGCCGGCGGTTCCCTGGGACTGATGGCGGCGACGCTCGACGTGGTGCTGCCCTACATCCGCGAGCGCAAGCAGTTCGGCCAACCGATCGGAACCTTCGAACTGATGCAGGGCAAGGTTGCCGACATGTACGCAGCCCTCAACGCCTCGCGCGCCTACGTCTATGCGGTGGCGCGCGCCTGCGACGCGCGCACCGTGCGGCGACGCGATGCGGCGAGCTGCATCCTGTTTGCGGCCGAGCGTGCCACCCACGCGGCGCTGGATGCCATCCAGGCGCTCGGTGGCAATGGCTACATCAACGACTACGCGGCCGGGCGGCTGCTGCGTGATGCCAAGCTCTACGAAATCGGCGCCGGCACCCAGGAAATCCGCCGCATGCTGATTGGGCGTGAGCTGTTTGAGGCCGCCGCGTGAGCGTCGAGTTCGCTCCGGTGCTCATCGAGCCCGCCTATCGCAAGGTGGCGGCGGCGATCGGGGCGCGGGTCCTGAGCCGCGCCCTGCGCGACGGCGAGCGCCTGCCGTCCGAGACCGAACTGGCGCGGCAGTTCGGCGTCAACCGCTCCACGGTGCGCGAAGCGCTGCGTGAGCTCGAGAGCCGCGGTCTGGTGCAGCGCCGCCCGGGCTCGAAGCTCATGTCGGTCAGCCGGCCGCATCATGAGACGGTCGCCGCGGGCGTGAGCCACGCCCTGCTGCTGCACGACGTGACGGTACGTGATCTGTGGGAGGCGCTCACCATCCTCGAACCGCCGATCGCGCAGGCTGCGGCGCGCTCGCGCAGCGCGCCGGACCTCGAGCGCATCGTGGCCGCCGCCGAGGCGTTCACCAGCGGGCGCGGCGATACCGGGCAGGCGGTGCATCGCACCGCGGAAGTGTTCCGCTGCATCGGGCAGGCGACTCACAACCCGGTGCTCGGACTGGCGCAGGAGCCGCTGTTGCAACTGCTCGAGCCCTCGCTGCGCGTCATGATCGACAAGGTGTCGCAGGCGCGTGCGCGCATCGCCACCGCGCACCGGCGCCTGGTCGAGGCTCTCGAGGCTCGTGACGAACAAGGCGCGCACAGCTGGATGGCGCGCCACATCCGTGATTTCAGGAAGGGTTACGAAATCGCCGGCATTGAGCTCGAGGTGCGCGTCACCATGAGCGCAGCAGCCTCGCGGCCCGCCGGGCGCCCGTGACTGAGGTCTCGGACTGCCCGGGTGCTGCGGAGGTATGCTTGGGTCCGTGCGCCCGACAATCCGGGGGGTCCTCCAATGCTGGTGTTATTGGTTCTGCTGTTCCTGATCGTTGCCCTCAGCGGGTACCTGGTCGGTGTCTACAACGGTCTGGTGCGCGTGCGCGCCGCAGTCAAACTTGCCTGGTCTAACATCGATGTGTTGCTGGTGCAGCGCCACGATGAGCTGCCGAAGCTGGTCGAGGTGTGCCAGCAGTACATGCGCTACGAAGCCGACACGCTCGAGCGCGTCATGCGTGCGCGATCCGGCGTCGATGCCGCCCGCAGTTCCGGCAATCTGAACTCACTGGGCGCGGCGGAACGCGAGCTGCGCAGCGGACTCACCGGACTGTACGCCGTCGCTGAGAATTATCCGCAGCTCAAAGCCAGTGAGCCGTTCCGCCATCTGCAGGAGCGTATCAGTGGTCTGGAGACCGCGATCGCGGACCGGCGCGAGGTCTACAACGACGCCGTCAACACCAACAACGTGCGTATCGACGCATTCCCGGACGTGCTGGTGGCGCGCCTGGGTGAGTTTCCGCCGGCGCACCTGCTGCACTTCCAGGCCGAGCAGACGGGTGACGTCGATCTCAAGGCGGCGTTCGCGCGCTGACAGTGCAAGCCCATGGTCGGGCCGCAGCTGCTGCACTATCGCCTTACCGCCCTCATCGCCGCTGCGGGCGCACTGCTCGCGTTGTTCCAGCTCTTCGTGCGCCTGCGCCGCGACCGGGTGGTCGCCGACACGCCACTGGTGCGGATTCGCTCCGCCGCACAGGGCTACGTGAAGCTCAGCGGGCGGGCCGCACCCGCCGGAGCCGCCCCGGCGCTGGCACCACTTAGCGCACGACCTTGCGTATGGTGGGACTACGAGATCGCGCACGAAGAGCGTGACTCCAGGCGTACTCACTGGCGCACGGTTGAAAGCGGCGCGAGCGTCGAACTGTTTGTGCTGGCCGACGACGATGCACAGTGCCTGGTGGGACCGGTGAAAGCGGAGATCATCCCCAGCACCCGCAATGTCTGGTACGGCACCGAGTCACGCCCCGCTGGCCCGCCGCCGCCGTCAAACCCTCTGTGGCGCGCCGGCCCCTGGCGCTACACCGAGCGGCTGCTGAGCGTCGGCGATCACCTGTCCGTGTTGGGCGAACTGCGCTCGCACTCCGAAGTCGGCGACGTGAACGCCGCTACCGCCGAGAAGCTGCGGCAATGGAAGCAGGATCAGCAGAGCCTGCTGGCACGCTTTGACGCCAATCACGACGGGAAAATCGACGCTGCAGAATGGGAAGCCGCGCGCGCCGCGGCGACCCGCGAATCACAGGCGCAGACGCTGCACTCGGCGATCGCCCGGATCAGCGTCATCTCCGAACCCTCGAACGGGGAACCGTTCCTGATCGCGCCGCTGAGCGCGGACGCCCTCGAGAAACGCGAGCGGCGCTTCGCGGCGTGGTATTTCGTGCTCGGACTTGTGTGCGTGCTGCTGTGCGCCTGGGCCATCCATCACGCAGACCTGCTGGCCGCCGGGCAGTAGCAACTGCAGGCACGCACGGCGCCGCACCCCCTAGCGCGTGACCCGCAGGTGCCCGAGCAAGCCATCCGCCTGCTGTTTGAGCATGGCGGCGAACAGCGGCAGCAGCTGACTGAGCTGCTGCTCCGGGATGTCCTTCACATCGGGGGGCGACTTGAAGCCCGCCCAGGGCTGCGTGTGCTGCCCGCCCCACTCACGAGCGCCGAGTTCCGCGCCCCTGGCAGACAGGCCAATCAGCAGCAGCTCGGTCAGATTGAGCAACGCGGGCGCGATTTGCGCGCCACCCTCCTCGCTCAAGACGCACCAGCCGCGCAGGTATTGCGGTAACTGCCGGCGCCGGCTGTCGCCGGCGTGCGCGGAGTCATTCAGGCCGGGCCCCAGCACAATGATGGCGTCGACGTGCTCCGCGGCCGCGAGTTGTGCGAACAGCGGCCCGCATCCCTTGGGCAGGCCCTTGGCGAGCGCAGCGTTGAGGAAGCAACCCTCGCGCGAGCGGCTGAGGGCTTCGGTTGCGCCCGCCGCTACCGGCACCAGTCCCATCTGCGTCAGACGCTCCCTGAGCGCCTCCATCAGCACGGCATTCACCGGCCAGTTCACGGTGTAGGTCTTCAGGAAACTGTTCTGCATGCGCCGGGAGGCGTTGAAGTGGGTGACTTCGGCA
>DASWUP010000273.1:0-3313 GCA_036401635.1 Steroidobacteraceae bacterium | reverse complement strand
GTCAACTCTCGCTGCGCATCGAGGGCGGTGCCACGCGCGGCACGCGCGTGTTCGATGCGCTTAAGGAGCGCGGCATGGTCTGCGATTGGCGCTCGCCGGATATCATCCGCGTGGCGCCGGTGCCCTTATACAACTGCTTTGAAGACGTCTGGCAGTTCACCCGGGCGCTGACCGAGGTCCTGCAGGAAAACCCTTGAACCCGGAAGCGGACCGGACAGTCAACATTGTCGGCGCGGGCCTGGCCGGGGGGCTGCTGGCATTGCTGCTGGCGCGGCGGGGACTGCGCGTGGCTCTTCATGAGCGCCGACCCGACCCACGCCAGGCGCAACCCGAGCGCGGTCGCTCCATCAACCTCGCACTCGCCGCGCGCGGCTTAGCAGCGCTGGAGGGCGCCGGGGTCATGGACCGGGTGCGCCCGCTGCTGATCCCGATGCGCGGGCGCATGGTGCACGAGCTGTCCGGCCAGGTCACGTTGCAACCGTACGGCCAGCGCGAACACGAAGTCATCTGGTCGGTCGGCCGCGCCGACCTGAACCGCGTGCTCATCGAGGAAGCGCTGCGCCACGCGGGCGTCAGCGTGAGTTTCAACCAGCTGTGCCTCGGCGCGGATGCGCGGCGGGATCGGCTGCGCTTTCGCAACCAGGTGAGCGGCGCCGAGCACGAGATTGCGCTCACGCCCACCATCGCCACCGACGGCGCCGGATCGGCGGTGCGTGGCAGTCTTGCGGCCGCCGGGCTCGTGAGCGTGCGCGAGGAGTGGCTCGACCACGACTACAAGGAGCTGACCCTGCCCGCCGCACGGGGCCGGCACGCGCTCGAGCGCAACGCGCTGCACATCTGGCCGCGCGGCGGCTTCATGCTGATCGCGCTGCCCAACACCGACGGCAGCTTTACCGCAACCCTGTTTCTGGGCCGCAGCGGTGCGCCGGGCTTCGCTGCGCTCGCCACCACCCAGGCGGTCGCGGAGTTCTTTAACCGCGAGTTCCCGGACGCCGTGCCCCTCATGCCGGACCTGCTCGCCGAGTTCGCGAGCCACCCCCAGGGGCAGCTCGGCACCGTGCACGCCACACCCTGGCACGCGGGGGGTCGCGTGCTGCTGTTGGGCGATGCCGCGCATGCCATCGTTCCCTTTCACGGCCAGGGCATGAATGCCGCGTTCGAAGACTGCGTGGTGCTCGATGCGCTGCTCGAGCGTCACGAGAACTGGCAGGCGTTGTTCACGCAGTTCGAGCAGTCGCGGCGGCCGAACGCAGCGGCGATCGCACAGATGGCGCTGGAGAACTACGCCGAGATGCGTGATGCGGTGCTGGATGCGCGCTTCGTGCGCCGCAAGGCGATCGCCATGGGACTGGAGCGGCGCTTTCCCGATCGCTTCATCCCGCGCTATTCAATGGTGATGTTCCACCCGGAGATTCCGTACGCCGAGGCGCTGCGGCGCGGCGCGCTACAGGCGCAGCTGCTGGATGAGCTGGATCCGGGATCTGGCGTCGAGCCGGATCCGGCCCTCGCGCAACAGCTGGTTCGGGAGCGCTTGCCGCCGCTCACCTAGAGCTTACGAGCGGGCGTACCCATGCCTGGAAGGTGATGAAGTGCCGGGTGCCATTGAGATTCGTTGCCTTGAGACCCTCGATGATCGCGCCATCCAGGACCTGAGCGAGGTGCTGATCGACTGCGTCGAGGGCGGTGCGTCCGTCAGCTTCATGCTGCCGCTGTCGCGCGCCAAAGCGCAAGCGTACTGGCGCAGCACCTGCGCGAGTGTGGCAAGCGGCGAGCTGCTGGTGCTCGCGGCTCAAGACGCAGCGGGAACGATCGTCGGCACGGTTCAGGTCATTCTGGATCAGCCCGAGAATCAGCCGCATCGCGGCGACATCGCGAAGATGCTGGTGCATCGACGGGCGCGTCGGCGGGGCGTGGGTGCCGCGCTGCTTGCTGCCGCGGAACGCACCGCTCTCGGGGCCGGCAAGACGCTGCTGGTGCTCGATACGGCCAGCGGCGATGCCGAGCGCTTGTATGCGAGACATGGCTGGCAGCGCTGTGGGGAAATTCCGCATTACGCGCTGTGGCCGGACGGGTCGCCCTGTACGACCACGATTTTTTTCAAATTCCTGCGCAACTGAAGCGCCTGAGCACTCGATCGGGGCGGGAGCAATCGCGCGGAACTTGGCGACGAGGTTCTCCAGAGCTTCCAAATCCCGCAAGGCCGACGAGGCTGATGGCGGAGAACGGCTCCCACAAGCGCCACCACACGCATGCGCATGCGGCGGCCACGAGATTGCGGCGGCCACGAGAGCGATCCCGGAGCATTTCCGGCCATTCAATTACGTGCTCATGGTCATGATCGTCCGCGTCGAGGGATCCGCATCATCGCATGAGCTTTGTGCGCGCCGTCGGCCGGCGTTTACGCAATAACTACGGCTGGATCTTCATGATCCAGGCCATCGCTTACTACGGCAAGCTCGCCATCCACCCGCGCAGCCATCGGACCCTTCCCGGGCCAGGCCGTCATAGCGGCCGGAATCCTCTTCCACGGCTCGTGGGGTTGCTTCGCTGCCATCACGTTCTACCTGCAGCGGCGACGCAGGATGCCCGTGCACGACCGGTAAACGTACGCGCCGCGACCCTAGCGGGAGCGCCCAGCGATTGGGACCAGATAGTGATGTCGCGGCGCCGTCGGTGCGTTGCGCCGCTCGAGCGTCACGAACGTGACCGGATAGGCGTGATTTTCATCCACCGGGTGCATGCTGCATTCGACGTCGGCCCACTGGGTGGAATCGAAATCGGGAAAGAAAGTGTCGCCCGGCACATCGGCATGCACGTGGGTGAGATAGATGCGGCGCGCAAACGGCAACACCAGGCGATAGACCTGCGCGCCGCCGATCGTCACCAACTCGTCGCAGCCGCCGCTGTGCTCGAGCGCCTCCTCCACCGAATGCACGACGACCACGCCGGCGGCGAACCAGCCGCGATCGCGCGTCAGCACGAGATTGGCGCGCTCGGGAAGCGGGCGGCCGATGGACTCGAAAGTCTTGCGGCCCATGAGGATGGGCTTGCCCACGGTGAACGCCTTGAAGCGCTTAAGGTCCTTTGGCAGACGCCACGGCAGCGCGTTGCCGCGGCCGATGACGCCGTTCTGCGCCATCGCGACGATCAGCGAAACCAGCGGCTGCACGGCGTTCATCCACGCATTATCGCAAACGCGGCGGCCGCAAAGCCATCCGGTTAGGTGGTAGGGATCTGATCAGATTTCCACCGCGGTGTTGAGGATGACGACGTCGCGGAACGGCATGCGGAAAAACTCCGCCGCCTGTGTGCT
>DASWUP010000272.1:0-4551 GCA_036401635.1 Steroidobacteraceae bacterium | reverse complement strand
TGATATTGACATAGGTCTGCGCGTCGGTGCTCACGGTCACGGCGCCCAGGCCCGACGCCAAGTCAGTCAGGGGGCGCACGTTGATGATGTAGTTGCTCGAGCCGGACTGCACGGTGACGAGCAGGCCCCGTGCGCGCATGAGGGTGGCGTCCGCCGGCACGGGTGTCGCCACCAGGAACGGTCGCACCGTCACCGTGGCCGGTGTGGTCGAGGTATTGATCGAGTTGGATGCCGCAAGGTCGATATCAAAGGCGAGGCGCGTCGATTTGCCCTGAGTGATCACCAGCGGATTATTGGGATCGAAGGTGACGGTGACGGTGTCGGTCGTAATCGCGGTCCCGGCTTGGTTGACCGGGGTGGCGGCGAGCGCCTGCCCGTTGAGGTTGACCCAGAGGCTCGCGGTGGAATAGTTGAGGCTCAGCTGCACGGACTTGTAGGTTCCGGAGGGCATCGCCGGCACTTCGAGGAGTTCCGCCCGGTCGGTGAGGCTCGCCAGGTCGACGCTCTCGGGCGTGAGCAAGGGACTTACGACCGTGCCGTTGGTGTTGGTCAATGTGATCGAACCGATCACCACGCGGTAACTGGCAAAGTCTCCGCCGCTATCTGAGAGGGTGATGACCGGCGTGCCGGGTGCGGTGCGGGACTTGCTGCTGCAGCCGCCGAGCAGGGCGGTGAATCCGCACGCGAGGGCGAGCAGCGTGCGCGCCGAGCGGGTCCGGCGAGTGCGAACGACAGTCATCAAGATATCCCCTTCGGTATGGCTTTCCGGCGCGGGCGCTCTCGGCACCGTCGCTTAGAGGCGCGGATGCCCAATACGTTCCCCGTAATTACAGTGACTTACGTCTTATCCAGCCCGGAAAACGGGCTAGTGTACCGGTTTCACGCGGTTCAGTTGATCGTCAGTTGGACCGTGCCGGCGACGCTGCCCCGCAGATCGATCGCCGTGGGATACGACTGGCGCCGCAGGGTCCCCGAGGCGTCGCGCGAGTTCCAGGCACGGATCGCAACGTAATAAAGAGCCGCCGAAGTACCGCTGGGTACTCCGTTTACGGTGATCGCTGCGCCCGCGCCCTGTGCGAGCGCCGCATCCAGAGGCGCCGTGGCGACGAGCGCACCGTCATGGGTCACGAGCAATTCGCCGTGATCGTATTTGCCTGCTGTCGCCTCGGTGATGGAGGCGGAAATCGAGCCGAAGGTGGCGCCCGGGGCGAGCGTCAGACCCGACACCGTTACCGGAACCGGTGTCGTCGCCCCTGGTGGCGGCGCGGACACGATGGTCGTGAAGCTCCCGTCGGTGAACGAGGGCGCACTCGCCGCGACGAGGTACCGTCCAGCGCCTTCTGCGGGCGCGGCGCTCGCCACTGTCACGCTCGCACCGCTGGCCGAGTAGGTGCCCGAATCAAGTGTGCCCGTGGACAATGCCTGGTCGTCGGCCAGCACCTGGTTGAAGGGATCGATGGGGCTCGCTTCGATGAGGTAGGGAACTTCACCTGATGTCGCCAGGGTTTGATAGAAGGCGACCTCAGCCCCGGCGGGCAGCGCCGCAGTGCTCGCGTTGCGCAGATTCGCGGTGTAGGAACTCGCGGCGCGTGGTATCAGCGTACCGACCGACACCGGCTTGATCGTGGTGGTAGTGCCCAGGGTCACCTGCACCGCCTTGATGATAATGGTCGCGATTCCCGGGCCATGGATGACGAGGTCGTAGTCGGCGGGACTCGAGGAACTCGTCGCGAGCGGGTAGACCATGAAGCTGCCGTCCGCGTGCACCGGGGCGCTGTTCACCACCACGTGGCGGGCGCCATCGGCGCTCAGCGACTCGGCGCTGACCTGGATCGCTGGGAGCCCCGCAGCACTGGAAATCCCCGTGAGGTTGGTGAGGGTCAGCTGCCCCTGGATGGCGCCCGCCGCCGACCGATCGAAGGCGGTGGCGTGCGAGCTCAACAGGATGCCGTTGGTGGCGGTCGCGGCGGCGTAGGTAAAGGGCGTGAGGTCGCGCGCGCCGTCGATATTGATCGCGAATGACGTCGTCGTGGTCGTGGTCGGTGTCGTCGTGGGGGTCGTTGTCGTGGTGTTGGACGTTGTCCCGGTGGTGCCCGTGGTGGTTGAGACGCTGCCGAGCGCGGCGCTGACATTTCCTATTGCCACCTTGAGCGAACCCTTGATGCCGATACCCTTGTCAGGATTGAGGAGCTCCAGGGGCAACTGGTGCTTGGTGCCGGCGCTGTCGACGTAGTCCGCTTCGGCGTTGTAGAGCGCGCCCGCGGTCTGTGCCGAGAGCGCCAGGGGCGCGGCCGCATCCACCGGAATCAGCCGCAGCTGCGAATAGGTTCCGGGGGCGAGCTTCAGTCCGGTGACGATGCCGCCGAGGTTGCCGCCGGACTGCGTCACCAGATCAACCGTGGTCGCTGTGGCGAGGGGAAACTTGACCCAGCCGCCATCGTCGGGACCGGCGGTCGCGCTGGTGTTGAACCACACTTCCTGAGTCGTGAGCCACACGTGCGAGTATTTCGCCGGGGTGTTGCCGGTCACCGACACGTCGGTGTGCGTGGAGCAGCCGGCCAGAGCGAAGCACAGACACCCGATCGAAACGGCAAGTGCGACAGGCATCCGGTTCATTGTGCAAGTCCCCGTGCGATCCCCTCCAAGAATGATGTCCCAACGGGGGTGGCCCCGCAACGCGCGAGCCGCCCGGCCAGGTGTCGAATTTGTGGCCGCGCCTCACAACGCCCGGCTGTTGAATTGGACGCGCCCGGACAAAGTCTGTACAGTGCGCGCCGCTAAACGTCCCGAAGTGCTCGGTCAGCACCCGTTTCGCTCGCAGTCTGTCCCGCCCCGGCGTACTTCGATTTACCATTAATTCCAAGCCTCGCGTCTGACCGCCGCGGCCGAAAGTGCCGCCGGGCGAGTCGAAAGCAGAGGTTTTTCTAAATATGTCATTTACCGATCTCGGGCTGAAGCCCGAGCTGTTGCGTGCCGTGGCCGAAAAGGGCTACGCCAGCCCCACACCCATCCAGCGCCAGGCCATCCCGGCGGTGCTCGCCGGCCGCGATGTGCTGGCCGGCGCGCAGACCGGCACCGGCAAGACGGCGGCGTTCATCCTGCCGATCCTGCAGAACCTCGCTGGGCAACAGGCACGCGCGCCACGGGCGCTGGTGCTGACGCCGACGCGGGAGCTCGCGGCGCAGGTCGCCGAGAGCGCCCGCGCCTACGGTTGCCATACCAACCTGCGCAGCGTCGCGATTTTCGGCGGCGTGAGCGAGAGGCCGCAGATCACGGCGCTGCGCAGCGGCTGCGACCTGCTGGTGGCCACTCCGGGGCGACTCCTCGACCTCGCGCAGCAGGGGATCCTCGAGCTGAGCCAGATTCGCTGCTGCGTGCTGGATGAGGCCGATCGCATGCTCGACATGGGTTTCATTCACGCCATCCGCCAGATCCTGAAACTCCTGCCGCGCGAACGGCAGAACCTCATGTTCTCGGCCACGTACTCCGAGGACATTCGTGAGCTCGCGGGCCGTTTGCTGCGCAATCCGGTGGCGATCGAGGTCGCGCCGCGCAACGCCACTGCCGAGCGCATTGATCAGCACGTGTATCGCGTGCCGAAGGAGCACAAGCGGCATCTGCTCGCCCACCTCATCGAGAGCGGCAACTGGCACCAGGTGTTGGTGTTTACCCGCACCAAACACGGTGCAAACCGGCTGACACAGCAGCTCCAGGGCAGCGGCATTCGCGCCGCCGCGATTCATGGCAACAAGAGCCAGGGCGCGCGCGTGCGCGCGCTCGCCGACTTCAAGGAGAACCGCATCACGGTACTCGTGGCGACCGAAGTCGCCGCCCGCGGGCTCGATATCAAGGAGTTGCCGCACGTGGTCAACTACGAGCTGCCGAACGTGCCCGAATATTACGTGCACCGCATCGGTCGCACGGCGCGTGCGGGTGGCGCAGGTTCGGCCGTCTCGCTGGTGTCTGCGGATGAGGCGCCGTTCCTGCGCGAGATTGAGAAGCTGCTCGGGCGCACGTTGCCGGTCGTGGCCTTGCCGGCCTTTGCGCTGGATGCAGTGCCTACCGCGGGCGCACCGCCCGCGCCCGTGCGCAGCGGCGCCAGCGCTCATCGCAATGACGGGCGAGCCTCGCACGCTAGCGCTCGGCAGGCGCGCCGCCCGCCATCGCGTAGCCACCATTCGGCGCCGTCCGCATCCTTCCCGCGCGCGCGTCGGCCGGTGTAGCCTTACCCGCATGAGACCCGGGCGCTCCTTCGGCGGGTGGCTCCTGGTCGTCTGGGCCGCCGGGACCACCTGCGCCCAGGCGCACGCACACCTGCAGGCCAGCATCCCTCGCGATGGCAGCGTCCTCGGCACCTCGCCCGCCGCCCTCGTGCTGCAGTTCTCCGAAGCCGCGCGCCTGACCGCGCTATGGATCGAGCAGAGCGGCGGGACGAAGCAAAGGTTGACGCCGCTCCCACGCGAGCCGCAGACCAAAATTGCGGTACCCCTGCCGAAACTGGCTCCCGGGGAGTATGTCGTGAGCTGGCGGGTTCTCGGGGGCGACGGTCAC
>DASWUP010000271.1:0-1563 GCA_036401635.1 Steroidobacteraceae bacterium | reverse complement strand
GGTGTGCAAACGCCGCGCGCCGATGTTCTCGGTGCGCTCATTCACATGAAAGGCGGTCTCGGCGATACGCCGCACGCCATCGGGTGCGAACTCGACCTGCACGCCCTCGGTCGCCATCAGCGCCTTGTACTGCGCGGTGAGCGAGGCATCGGGCTCGGTGAGAATGCGCACGAAGTCGCCGACTTTGAGCGAGTCGAGCTCCACGCGGATCGGCAACCGGCCCTGCAGCTCCGGGATCAGGTCCGAGGGCTTGGAGAGGCTGAACGCGCCGGAGGCGATGAACAGCACGTGATCGGTCTTCACCGGGCCGTACTTGGTCGCCACCGTCGAGCCCTCCACCAGCGGCAGCAGATCGCGCTGCACGCCCTCGCGCGAAACGTCCGCGCCGAGGGTCTCCTGGCGGCGGGTCACCTTGTCGATCTCGTCGATGAACACGATGCCGTTCTGTTCGGCATTGGCGAGCGCCTGGATCTTGAGCTCGTCCTCGTTGATGAGCTTGCCGGCTTCCTCGTCGGTGAGGAGCTTCAGTGCCTCACGCACCTTCACCTTGCGGGTGCGGGTGCGGTTGCCGCCCAGGTTCTGGAACATTGACTGCAGCTGCTGCTGCATCTCCTCCATGCCCGGAGGCGCCATGATCTCCACGCCCATCGGCAGGCCGCGCAATTCGATCTCGAGTTCGCGGTCGTCGAGCTCGTGCTCACGCAGCATCTTGCGGAATTTCTGGCGCGTCTCGCCATCGCGCGCCGGCGCGGACTCGTCGGTGGAGAAACCCATCATGCGCGGCTTGGGCAGGAGCGTGTCGAGGACCCGCTCTTCGGCGGCGTCCAGCGCCCGCTCGCGCACCTTGGCCATTTCCTGCTCGCGCGTCATTTTCACGGCGACATCCGCGAGCTCCTTGACGATCGACTCGACGTCGCGTCCGACGTAGCCGACCTCGGTGAACTTGGTGGCTTCCACCTTCACGAACGGTGCGTTGGCGAGCTTCGCCAGGCGCCGGGCGATCTCGGTCTTACCGACGCCGGTCGGACCGATCATGAGAATGTTCTTGGGCGTGATTTCCTGCCGCAGCGGCTCGCCGACCTGCATGCGGCGCCAGCGGTTGCGCAGGGCGATGGCCACGGCGCGCTTGGCGGCGTCCTGGCCCACGATGTGCTTGTCGAGTTCCTGGACGATCTGGCGGGGCGTAAGAGATGACATGCTCATTAGACCCCGGTGGCCTGGGTGCCTTTCAATTCCTCAATGAGCAGGTTGCGGTTGGTGTAGATGCAGATGTCGGCAGCGATATTGAGCGAGCGCTCGACAATGCTGCGGGCATCGAGCGAGGAGCCTTCGAGGAGCGCGCGCGCCGCGGCCAGCGCGAACTGCCCGCCGGAGCCGATGGCGGCCACGTCGTAGTCGGGCTCGATCACATCCCCGTTACCGGAAATCACCAACAGCTTGTCCGGTTCCCCGACCAGGAGCAGCGCCTCGAGCCGCCGCAGGTAGCGGTCCGAGCGCCAGTCCTTGGCAAGCTCGATCGCGGCGCGCGTCAGGTTGCCATATTTCTCCACCTTGCTTTCGAAG
>DASWUP010000270.1:0-2191 GCA_036401635.1 Steroidobacteraceae bacterium | reverse complement strand
AGTGCAATGCCGCCGGAGCTCGGCAGCGGGGCGGTAATGACTCGATAACCGGCCCACTCGCCGGCGAGCGGCTCGCGCCACACGGCACGATAGGCCGCAAGGTCGGCATAGGTGACGTGGCCGTGGCCGCGCGCCATCTCGGCGACGATTAGTTCTGCGGTACGCCCAGCGTAGAAGCCGCGCGGACCCGCGGCCGCGATTCGTCGCAGCGTCGATTCGAGCTCGGGCTGGCGGAACGTCGCATCGGTCGCGAGCGCGCCGAAGTAAGCGAGGAAGTTAGTGCGCCCGTGGAGTGCGGCGGCGAAGTTCTCGCGCCTCGCCGCCAGCAGACGACTGACGCGAAAGCCGTCATGCGCATAGCGAATGGCGGGTGCGAGATCGGCGCGCCAAGCGAGCCTGCTGAAGCGCCGATGCAGCTGCCACAGGCCCGCCACCGTGCCCGGCACGCCGGCGGCGCCGGCGCCCAGCGTACTCGCGTCCGGCACGATCTCGCCGGCCGCATCGAGGTACATGCCGGCGGTAGCGCTCCCGGGGGCGCGCTCGCGGTAGTCAAGGAAGTAGGCCTTGCCGTCTACGAACACGGTGGCGAATCCGCCGCCGCCGAGGTTGCCGGCTTCCGGATAGGTCACCGCGAGTGTGAAGGCGACTGCGACAGCGGCATCCACCGCGTTCCCGCCGGCGGCGAGGATCTCAGCCGCGGAGTCGGCGCCGTACTGGTCGGGCGCGGCGACCGCGGCAGGTGTCGAGGCGGGTGGTGGGGCCGCTGTGTGCGCCGCCGCGCTCCAGACCAGGAGGGCGAGACCGTAGACGGCAACGGCGCGTGCCTTACATCGGGAGGCTTCACTTGCAACTGCAATCAACTCCTCACCTGGGTGCTTGCTTATCGTTGACGTTTTCATGTACACGCTCTGCCGCCCGCTCACGGATTCTTCGCCGCGTATACGCGCTTGCCCTGGAACCAAGTGGCCAGGACGCGCGTGGCATTGATGTCGTCGGCCTTGCCGCCGTCGGCGAGCGCCAGGATGTCGCGGTCGAGTATCACGAAGTCCGCTGATTTGCCGACCTCCAGCGAACCGAATTCCCGCTCACGCCCGAGCATGCGCGCGCCGTTGATCGTGTAGGCATCGAGCACTTCGCGGATGCTGATCGCCTGACGCGGGTTGAATGCCGGCTGGCCGGGAGCGCGGCGGGTCACTGCGGTCGCCATGTTGACGAACGGCTGCGGGTCGCGCGTGTTGACGGGGGCGTCGGATCCCGCCACCAGTATGGCTCCGGCGTCCTTTGAGGTGCGGAACGGGTAGCTGAACTCCTCGTAGTTGCTGCCGGGCACATGACGGCTCGCGAGACTGTTGCCGGTCATCTTCTGCAGGAACGGGATCACCGTCATGTCGTAGTCAAGATCGACATTGGCCCACGCGTAGGTGTAGGCGATGTAGAGATGATCCCGCCCCAGCCGCGCGATGTCATCGGGCTGGGCGAGCTGCACGTGCGCTACGCTGTCGTGTGTTGTGCTGATGCCGTCTGCCGCGCGCGCGGCCTCGATCGCGTCGAGGGCGGTCCTGAGCGCGCGATCACCCATCACATGGATGTGCAGATTGAAGCCTGCCAGGTGCATGCGCTTGACGTACTCGAGCTCGATATCGCGCTCGTGCTGCAGCTGGCCACTTGAGATCTGGCACTGCCCCGGATGGAAGCCGTGCGCCTTGAGAAACGCCGCAGCCTCGGCTGCGGCCTGGTACTTATCCGCGTGCGCACGTGCATCGACACACCATGAGGAAGAGGTATCCACATAGCCCGTAACCGTTGCGTGGCCCTCGTTGTCAATGGCGAAGATCGGCTGCAGGAAGGGCTCGAGCATCGCCGCGTTGCCGAGCGTCGGTGGCACCGAGAAGGGGTTCGCCTCGACGACCCCGTCGGCGAACATCTTGACGAAGTCCGCACGCACGAAAAGATTGTTCGCGTACTTGGCGCGGATCGCGCGCGCCTGGGCCACCATGCCGTCATAGTCAACCCGGCCGTCCTTGGTTCGAGTGCGGCTCGGATCGTAGAACTGCGCGAGCGTCGCGCGCACCGTCATGTGGCCGCTGTGCAGCAGCTTGTCGTAGACAATGAGTCCCTCCGGAGCCGCCATCGCATCCATGATCGCCGTTATCCCGACGCTGTTGAGCCGCGCCGGAATGCGCTCGGGCAC
>DASWUP010000269.1:0-12649 GCA_036401635.1 Steroidobacteraceae bacterium | reverse complement strand
GACTGCTCTTGGTCAGCACCTCGGGACGGCGACGCTTGGCAGCCTCCAGGACCTGCAGTGTCTGCTGGTAGCCGGCGCGCGGATCGCGCACTGGATGCGTCAGGCGCCGCACGGTCTCGATGTTCTGCGCAAACACTTCGATCCCGGAGTCGACCACGGTCTCGACATCCGCCCGCACACCCTGGAAGTCCGGCGTCAGAGCCTCCACTGCCGTGTGCGGGTTGCGGCGTTTGATGGCGTGCACGCAGGCGGCATAGTGCGCCGCCCCGCCGTCGGCAAGGTCGTCGCGATCGACCGAGGTGAGCACCACGTAGCTGAGCTTCATCAGCTCCACGGTGCGCGCGGCGTTCTCGGGCTCCTGCGCATCGAGCCAGCCGTGCGGGTTGCCGGTGTCCACGGCACAGAAGCGGCACGCACGCGTGCACACCGCACCCATGAGCATGATGGTCGCGGTGCCCGCGTTCCAGCACTCGCCGATGTTGGGACACTTGGCTTCCTCACAGACCGTGGCGAGGCGCTGCTGCCTGACGAGCGCCCTGACGGCGCGAAACCCGGCGCCGGTGGGCGCCTTCGCCTTGAGCCACGGCGGCTTGCGCGCCGTGGTGGCGACGGTCCCGGCGGCGCGCTTGATGCCGTCGCGAACGGCAGTAAACCCTTGAGGGGTCAGGTATTTCTCGCCGCTGCGCGCCCGCGCGACCTCCGCCACTACCGGGATGTCCTTCAGATCCGACATGGGTTCATTGTAGCGCACGCACGCGCGCATCCAGGCTCGCCAGACGCTCCACCGTGCCGACATCGCACCACTCGCCGCGATGCACCTGACCGCGCGCCAGCCCCGCGCCGATGGCGCGATTCAGCAGCGGCAGTAGCGGAAATCTCCCGGGGATGCAGCCGCCGAAGAACTCCGGCCGGTACACACCGACCCCGGAGTAGGTGTAACGCTCGCTGTCGCGACTGACCACGAGATCACCCTCGAGCCCGAAGTCGCCGCGCGGGTGATGCGGCGGGTTGGGGATCAGCACCAGGCGCGCGTGCGCAGCCTCCTCGAGCGCCAGAGCTGCAAAATCAATGTCGGTCCAGATATCGGCGTTGACGACCAGGAACGGCCCGGGTCCGAGCAGCGGCACGGCTCTGAAGATACCGCCGCCGGTTTCCAGCGGCACCGGCCCTTCATCGCTGTAGGTGATCAACACGCCGTAGTCGTGGCCGTTGCCGAGTGTCGCGCGCACCTGGCCGCCGAGCCACGAGAGGTTGATGATCACCTCGCGGATGCCGGCGCGTGCGAGGGCTGCGAGGTGCCAGCCAATGAGCGGCTTGCCGCCCACCTGCACCAGGGGCTTGGGGACCGAGTCGGTGATCGGGCGCATGCGCTCGCCGCGGCCGGCCGCCAGCAGCATCGCCTTCATGCGCGAGCGTCCGGTGCGCGCTGCAAGCCAGCGGCGACCTGCGCGTTGGCGCGCGACAGCTGCGCCACCACGCGCTGCCCGAGGAAACCTCCAAGCCCGGTGAGCTCCGCATAGCGCGCACAGGTATCGCGCACATACTCGAGCGTGCGCGGCAGGTCGGGCAGGTAGCCGGGCTTGCCGTCGCGGTACCACAGGCGGCAGAAGATTCCGAGCACCTTGATGTGCCGCTGCACGCCGATGAGATCGAACCAGCGCAGGAACTGCGCCTCGCTTGCCCCGGCTTCACCGCCCAGCGAGAGCAGCAGCGCACGATAGCTGCTCACCCAGTTCAGCACGCGCTCGCGCGGCCAGGCGATGTAACAGTCCTTCAGCAGCGACACCAGATCGTAGCCCACCGGCCCGCGCAGCGCGTCCTGGAAATCCAGAATCCCGGGATTGCGCTCCCCGACCACCATGAGATTGCGCGTGTGATAGTCGCGGTGCACGAACACCAGCGGCTGCGCGAGCGCTTCCTGGATCAGGAACTCGAACGCGGCGCCGATGAGCTGCGCTTCCTCGGGTGAGGGCGGCAGCGACAGGTGCCGGCCGAGGAACCACTCGGGCATGAGCGCCATCTCGCGCGCGAGCTCCGCGCGGTTGTACGGCGCGAGCTCGGCACAGGCCTGCCGGCCGCGCACCTGGATGCTCGCGAGCACGCGCAGCGCATCCGCGTACAGCCGCTCGGGGTCGTCCCCGGCGTCGAGTCGCTCGAGATAGAGCGTCGCGCCCAGATCCTCGAGCAACAGCAATCCGCGCTGCGCGTCGCTTTCATGCACGTGAGGAACATGCGCCCCTAAGGACTCGAGCAGTCGCGACACTTTCAGATACGGACGCACGTCCTCCTTGTCCGGAGGCGCATCCATTACGACGTACGTGCCGGCATCACAGAACACGCGGAAGTAGCGCCGAAAGCTCGCGTCACTGGATGCGGGCTCGATGCGCACCGCCGGCAGGCGAAGATCGCGCGCCAACCAATCCCTAATCAGCGCAACTCGCGCGTCGGTCTCAAGCATGTGAAGCGTCGGGGTTTTTCGGGGCGCGTGGCGATGGCGCGCCATTATAATGCCGCTCTTCATGCCGCGTTCGAGCCCATTCTGGATCATGATCGTCTCGCTGGGCGGCATCCTGCCCGCCGCCTGGGCCGAGGATCCTCCCTGTCCCACACAGCTCGGGCAGACAGCGGCCGCGGCAGCAGCGAGCGGTGCGCCGGCAGCATCGGCGCCGGCGGGTACGCCGCGCCGCAAGCCTGAACCGGGCGACGGCAACATCGACGTCACGAGCGACCAGGCAACACTCGGCGTCGATGGCAACGCGACGCTCACGGGCAACGTCGTCGTCCGGCAGGGCGAGCGCGAAATCCGCGCCAATGAGGTGGAGTACGACGCCCGTCACACCTCGTTGAGCACCGCGGGTCACATTGACTACAGCGACCCCCTCGTGCATGTGACGGGCGCTGGCGGCAGCTACTCGGCGGCGGCCGGCGCCGAGTTCAAGGGGGCCCAGTTCGCTCTGCGCCAGCGCGCCGCGCGCGGCACCGCGCAGGACATGCTGCTTACACCCCAGGGTGTGATTCGCCTGCGCGAAGTCACTTTCACGAGCTGCCCGGCGAACGATAGGTCCTGGCAGTTGAAAGCCGACAGCATCACGCTCGATACACGCGAGCGGCTCGGCACCGGACGCCACGCGCAGGTCGACTTCAAGGGCGTGCCGCTGATGTACCTGCCGTGGGTGTCGTTTGCGCTGGGCGGCGAGCGCAAGAGCGGCTTTCTGTTTCCGGGCATCGGCAACACCTCGAACAGCGGCCTGCAGCTGTCGGTGCCGTACTATTGGAACATCGCCCCGAACGCGGACTTTACCTTCCAGCCCATCGAGTACAGCAAGCGCGGCCCCGACCTTGGGGGCGATCTGCGCTTCCTGACGCACAGCCAGCGCGGTGAGCTGGACTGGAACTATCTGCCCCACGACAGCGCCTTCGGCGGCAGCCGCAGCCGCGTGCGGCTCACCGACGTCGCCGAACTGCCGGATGACTTGCGTCTGAGCGTAAACGCGCAGAACGTCAGCGACACCCGCTACTTCGAGGACTTCTCCCAGGGCCCGGAGGGCGCCAGCACCCCCTTCGTCGAGCGGCGTGCCACGCTCTCCTACCGCAGCGCGCACTGGAGCGTCGATGGCGAAGCGCAGCAGTACCAGACCATCGACGTATTCGACCTGCCGATCGGCGACCCCGAAAGGCCCTACGCGCGCGTGCCGCGCATCGCGGTGAGCGCTGATTACGGCCTGGGAGCCGCGCGAGTCCTGCACTACGGCTTCGATTCCGAGCTCGTCGACTTTCAGCGGGCCAGCGGAGTCACCGGCTGGCGGGCGGATCTCATGCCTGCCGTATCGCTCGACCTCACCGGCCCCGGATATTTCGTGCGCCCCGCGCTCGCCTGGCGCGCGACGCAGTACCAGCTGCACGCTCTCGCGCCGGGAGAAGCGCGCTCCCCGTCGCGCACGCTGCCCATCGCGAGCTTCGATACCGGGCTGGTGTTCGAGCGCGACGACAGTTCGCGCGGTCACAAGCTGACGCTCGAGCCGCGCCTGCTGTACCTCGATGTGCCGTACCGCAATCAGCAGCAGCTGCCGCTGTTTGACACGGCGCTCCCGGACCTCAATCCCGTCGAGCTGTTCCGCGCCAACCGCTATGTCGGCGCCGACCGGGTGAGTGATGCCAACCAGGTGAGCGTGGGCGTCACCAGCCGCCTGCTCGATACCCGGGACGGGCGGCAGTTCCTCGCCGCCACGTTCGGCCAGACCTACTACTTCAGAACTCCGCGCGTGACTCTGCCGGGGGAGGTCCCGACGACCGAGAAGCGCTCGGATTTGGTGGCGCAGCTTGCCGTCACCGCGTTCCGGCACTGGAGCGCCGACGCCGCGGTGCAATGGGATCCCCAGACCAAGAGCAGCGAGCGCGCGCAGGCGGCCCTGCAGTACAAGCCGGCAAACGACGCGGTGGTCAACCTCGCTTACCGCTACGAGCGCTCGCTCCTCATACTCAACAAGCTCGAGTCCGGATTCGAGCAGCTCGAGGTTTCCGGCGCCTGGCCCATCAAGGGCAACTGGAACGTGTTCGTGCGCGAGGTCTACTCCCTGCGCGATCACTTCGGGCTGGAGCGGTTCGGCGGCTTCGAGTACCGTGCGTGCTGCTGGCGGGTCAGGCTGGGTGCCCGCCGCTACGTGAGCAATCACAGCGGCAGCCAGGACACCGGGGTGTGGCTGCAGCTGGAACTCGCGGGCCTTGCCAGTGTCGGATCGGCGTCGGACGCCTCCCTCGTCGAGGCGATCCGGGGCTACACGCCCCCCGAAGCGACTCCTCCAAAGAATCAGGGCCCCCTGAAGGGCGCCTGGTAAAGGAACAGGACCATGCAGCGGATGTTGACTTCAGCCCTGATGCGGCTTGCGGTGGCGGCGGCGGCCCTCACCCTGCAGGGACCGGCGAATGCACAAACCCGCGAACTCGCCACCAAGGGTGAACTGCTCGACCGCGTGGCGGCGATCGTGAACGACGGCGTCGTGCTCAACAGCGAGCTCGAGGCACAGGTGGAGGTCGTCAGCGAGCGGCTGCGCCAGCAGAAGCTCGAGCTGCCGCCGCAGAACGTCCTGCGCCAACAGGTGCTCGAGCGCCTGGTACTGCAGGAAATCCAGATGCAGCGCGCCAATCGCGCCGGCGTCAAGGTACCGGACGAGACTGTGAACGCCGCTCTGCAGGACGTGGCGAAGCGCAACGGCCTGACGCTCTCGCAGCTGCCGGACGCGCTCGCGAAGCAGGGCGAAGGCTACGCCGCCTACCGCGAGGACCTGCGCAAGGAGATCACGCTCTCGCTGCTGCGCCAGCGGGATGTGCTGCAGCACATCAGCGTCACGCCGCACGAGATCGACCAGTTCCTCGAGAAGCAGGCCAAGACGCCCTCCGAGGGCAACGAGTACAACGTGTCTCACATCCTGATCGCGGTGGCGCAGGAGGCGAGCCCGGCGCAGCTCGAGCAGGCGGCCAAGCGCGCCGCGGAAGTCTATCAGCGCGCCAAGGGCGGCGAAGACTTCGCCAAGCTCGCGGTAGCCTATTCCAACAGCCAGACTGCGCTCGAGGGCGGCGCGCTCGGCTGGCGCAAGGGCAGCGAGCTGCCCACGTTCCTGACGGACGTGGTCGGGCGACTCAAACCGGGGGAGGTGAGCGAGCCGCTGCGCACGCCGACCGGCTACCACATCATCAGACTGAATGAGGTGCGCGGCGCCAGCCAAAAGGCCGTGGAGGACCAGATCCACGTACGGCACATCCTCATGAAGACCACCGAGCTCGCCGACGATGCGACCGTGCGGCAGAAACTCACGGCGCTGCGTGAGCGGATTCTCAAGGGCGAGGACTTCGCCGGACTCGCCAAGACAAGTTCCGAGGACCCCGGATCCGCGGCCGAGGGCGGGGATCTGGGCTGGGCGGGACCGGGAAGCTTCGCGCCCGAGTTCGAGCAGACGATCGCGGGACTGAAGGACGACGAGGTCACCGAGCCGTTCCACACCCAGTATGGCTGGCACATCGCGCAGGTGCTGGGACACCGCCGCTTCGACAACACCGACGAGCTCAAGCGCCGGCAGGCCATGGAAGCGATCCGCGCCGGCAAGGCGGACGAGGAGACGGAGCTGTGGCTGCGCCGTATGCGCGATGAAGCGTTCGTCGAATTCAAGTCTTAGAGGACCGTGATTCCGCGTATTGCCTTGACGTCGGGCGAACCGGCCGGAATCGGGCCGGAGCTGTGTCTGGCACTCGCCCGCGAGCAGCTGCCCTGTGAGCTGGTGTGCCTCGCCGACCGCACGCTGTTGAGCGAGCGCGCCACACAGCTGAACCTGGCGGTTACGCTGCGCTCCTACGAGCGCGGAGCGGCTGCCGCTGCGCACGCCGCCGGCAGCCTCAGCGTCGAGCACCGGCCGCTCACCTGCCCGAGCGTGCCGGGACGTCCCGACACGGCCAACGTACCCTATGTGCTCGCACTGCTGGAGCGCGCCGTCGAGGGCGCGCTCAGCGGGGAGTTCGACGCCATCGTCACCGCGCCGGTGCACAAGGGCGTGATCAACGACGCGGGCGTGCGCTTCAGCGGCCACACGGAATTTCTCGCACAACGCACGCACACTCCGCGGGTGGTGATGATGCTCACCGCGGGCGAGCTGCGCGTGGCGCTGGCGACCACCCACCTGCCGCTCAGGGCTGTGAGCGACGCCATTACTGTCGACTCCTTGTGCGAGTCGGCCACGATTCTGGCGCGCGATCTGGCGCGCTGGTGGGGAATCGCGGCGCCACGTATCGCCGTTTGTGGCCTGAACCCTCACGCCGGGGAAGGCGGCTACCTGGGCGACGAGGAGCTGCGCGTAATCACTCCCGCCGTGGCGCGCATGCAGGCGAGCGGCATCCGCGCCCGCGGGCCGCTGCCGGCGGATACCGTGTTCGTGCCACAGGTGCTCGCCGGCTTCGATGCGGTGCTCGCCATGTATCACGACCAGGGGCTGCCGGTCGTGAAGCACGCAGGCTTCGAACGCGCCGTCAACGTGACGCTCGGCCTGCCGATCGTGCGTACCTCGCCAGATCACGGCACCGCGTTCGATCTGGCAGGCACCGGTCGGGCGGACTGCCGCAGTCTTGCCGCCGCGGTGCAACTCGCTGCTGCGCTCGCCGCGCAGCGGCGCTGATGCCTCGCTCGCTCGCTGCGCACTGGCCGCCGCGCCGCAAGCGCTTCGGCCAGCATTTCCTGCACGACCCGGCGGTGATCCTGCGCATCGTGCGCTCGCTTAGCCCCCGCCCCGGCGATCACCTGGTGGAGATCGGACCGGGACGCGGCGCGCTCACCGGAGCGCTGCTCGAATGCGCCGGCTGCACGCTCGATGCCATCGAGATCGATCGCGATCTCGCGGCACAGCTGCGTGAGCGCTTCAGCGACGCGCCGCGCTGCGCGCTGCACGAAGCCGACGCGCTGCAGTTCGACTTCAGCGCCCTGGCGCGCAGCCGCGGTGGGCGGCTGCGCATTGCCGGCAACCTGCCGTACAACATCTCCACGCCGCTGCTGTTCCGGCTGCTGGCGCACGCGCCCGCGATCCTCGACCTGCACCTCATGTTGCAGCGGGAGGTGGCGGCGCGCCTCGCCGCGCAATCGGGCGATGCTGACTACGGGCGCCTGAGCCTCATGCTTGCGCCCCAGGCCCGGGTCGAGCGGCTGTTCGACGTCGGTCCCGGCGCCTTCCAGCCAGCCCCACGGGTGTGGTCGGCCCTGGTGCGCCTCACCATGCGGGCGCAGCCGCTGTTTGCGGTGAGCCCGCATTATGCCGCGGTGGTGGCCGCGGCTTTCACGCATCGCCGCAAGACCCTGCGCAACGCCCTGAGCCAGCTGCTCACCCGCGAGCAGATCAGCGCCTGCGCGCTCGATCCCGGCGCCCGCCCGGAGACACTCACGCCGCAAGCATTCAACACCCTGGCGCAGGTCCTCGACCGCACGCGTCCGTAACGTTAGTCTTCCGGCAGCGCGTGCAGGGGGGCTCGTTATGACAGTTTACCGTCGCATCCTGCTGGTCGTTGACCTGACGGAAGGCAGTGTCGCGATCGGGCGCAAGGCGCAGGCGCTCGCCGCGGCGCTCGGCGCCGAAGTTGAGCTGCTGCATGTGGTGGAATTCGTGCCGGTCGAACCCATGGGCGAGACCCTCATGCCCGCGGTGCAGATCGAAGAGGAGCTGCTCGAGCGCTCCCGGCAGCGCCTGACAGCGCTCGCGACCGAACTCCGCTTGAGCGGCGCCTCGTGCCGGGTGGAAAGCGGCAATGTCAAATCCGAGATCGTGCGCGTCGCACGCGAGCGCCGTGCCGATCTCATCGTTCTCGGCAGTCGCGAGCGTCATGGGCTCTCGATTCTGGTAAATCTCACCGAGGACACCGTGCTGCACGCCGCGCCCTGCGACGTGCTCGCGATGCGCGCCGGCCGGGGCTGACGGCCAGGCACTCCGGTAGAATCACCCCATGAGCCCCCTCGAACACAAGATCCGGGTCGACGTCGAAACCAGTTACCTGGACGAGCAGTCCGACCCGCGCGAGAGCCGCTACGTCTTTTCCTACACCATCACCATCCGCAACGAAGGCCAGGTGCCGGCGCGACTGCTCACGCGCCACTGGGTCATCACGGACGCCAACGGCAAGGTGGAGGAGGTGCGCGGCGATGGCGTGGTGGGTGAACAGCCATACCTGAAGCCCGGACAGGGTTTCCGTTACTCCAGTGGCGCGGTGCTGGAGACCCCTGTCGGTTCCATGCAGGGCAGCTACCAGATGCTCGCCGACAACGGCGCGCACTTTGATGCGCCTATCCAGCCGTTCCGGCTCGCGATGCCGGGCATTCTGCAGTGACCCGCTATGCCATCGGCGACGTACAAGGCTGTGACGAGGAGCTGCGCGCTCTCCTGAAGCGGCTGCAGTTCTCGCCGCATCGCGACCGGCTGTGGTTCGTCGGGGATCTGGTCAACCGCGGCCCAGGCTCGCTGGCGGCGCTGCGGCGGGTGCGCTCGCTGGGCGACAACGCGGTGGTGGTGCTGGGAAACCACGACCTGCATCTGCTTGCGGTCGCCTGCGGCGCCCACCGCCGCCGCAAGTCCGACACCCTGGATGAGGTCCTCGCCGCGCCGGATCGCGACGCGCTGCTCGATTGGCTGATCACGCGTCCGTTGGCGCACGCCGAGGGCAACGATCTCATGGTGCACGCGGGGCTCGTGCCGCAATGGACGGTGGCGCTCACCATGAGTCTTGCGCTCGAAGTCGGCAGCGCGCTGCGCCGCGACCCGCGCGCGCTGTTTGATCACATGTATGGCAACGAGCCGGACCGCTGGCACCAGCAGCTTGCCGGCATGGACAGACTGCGCTTCGCCATCAACGTGCTGACACGTCTGCGTCTGTGCACGGCGGACGGGCGAGTGGATTTCACCATGAAGGGCGAACCGCCTCCGCCGCCCTCCCCGCTGCGGCCCTGGTTCGCGCACGCGCAGCGCGAAAGCCGTGACGCGCGCATCATCTTCGGCCATTGGTCGGCTCTCGGTCTGGTGCGCGACCACGGCGTCATCGGCCTCGATACCGGGTGTGTGTGGGGCGGCGCGCTCAGCGCCGTGGATCTGGACTCGGACCGAGCGCCGCTTTGCGTGCCGTGCGCCGGCCATCAGCTCATCGGATCCTCAGGGAGCGGGTGAGCTGTCCGGTCCCCAGGCGACGGTCATCTGCCGGGTCTTGGAGGTGTACATGCGCGGCGCGAGTTCCAGGTCGATGGGCTTGCCGGCCGCCGGTGTGATGGGCAGGCTGAGGCGCTGATCCGCGCGTACCTCCAGCAGCCCGAACGCGCCCGGCGTGACTCTCAAGGCGAGCCGGGGTGGCCAGGCGGCTCCGTCAGCCGGCTTCAGGGTGATGCTGCCCGAACCGCTGGCGCCCGTAAGATCCACGAGCAGCGTGTTGCGCTTCCAGTACTGCGGGAAGGAGCTCGGAGCGCCCGCTGCGCCGCTGATGTCGAGCTCGTGCACGGGCGCCGCGGCGGGGGCTGGCCGGTGATGCCAGGGCCAGTGCATGGCGGGCAGTTGGCTGCAGCCGGCCGCCAACAGCACCAGCACCGCAGCGGCTACGCGCCCCACGCTCTGTCCTCCGGGCCCTGACCGCACTGCACTCTCCTCGCTCGCGCATCGCAGCGCGTAACATACGCGATTGGCACGGAGGACACATGCAATCCCTGCAAGCATTCAATTTCCGGCAATGGATCGATGCAAACCGCGTGCAATTGAAGCCGCCGGTGGGCAACAAGCGTGTGTTTCGCGATGGCGACTTCATCATCATGGTCGTGGGCGGCCCGAACGCCCGCAAGGACTACCACGTCGACCCGGGGCAGGAGTTCTTCTACCAGCTCGAAGGCGACATGGTGCTCAAGACCATGCAGGAAGGCCGCGCGGTCGATGTGCCGATCCGCGCGGGCGAAGTCCTGCTCATTCCGCCCAATATGCCGCATTCGCCGCAACGGCCCGCCAACACCGTGGGACTGGTGATCGAGCGCCCACGCCGCCCGGGTGAGCTCGATGGCTTCCAGTGGTACTGCGAGCACTGCGGTAACCGCCTGTACGAGGAGTTCTTTCCGCTCACCGACATCGAAACGCAGTTTCCGCCCGTGTTCGAGCGCTTCTTCGCGAGCGTCGCCAAGCGCACCTGCGGGCGCTGCGGCAAGGTGATGGAGCGCTCCTAGGTGAACGCGCGCATCGCGATCGGCGGCCGCGAGCTCGGTATCGATCTGTCGCGGCCGGTGACTCTCGCCGTGGCGCTGGACTTCGCGGGCCCGCAGCCGCGTCATTTCGGCGCGCCGCGCGCCAGCTCACGGCCGTTCGAGGCAGCGGGGTTCAAGGGCTCGGTTGAGCGCGGCGCGAGCTGCAATTGCGAGCAAATTACGCTCATTCCCCACTGCAACGGCACGCACACCGAATGCGTCGGGCACCTTACCCGCGAACGGCTGGATGCCCATCGCGTGATCCCGTCCGGGTTGCTGCCGGCGCTGTTGCTGTCGCTCGCCGCCGAACCCGCGGGCGCAGCGGACGAGAGCAGCGAGCCGGCCCCGCAGGCTAACGACCGGCTCATCACCCGGCGCGCTCTGCAGCGCGGCTGGCCGGTGAGCGCTCCGTTCGAGGCGCAGGCGCTCATCATCCGCACCCTGCCCAATGCCGCCGACAAACTCGCGCGCGACTACAGCGAGCAGCCGCCCCCGTATCTGTCGCAGGAGGCGGCGCAGCTGCTCGTCGGCCGCGGCATCGAGCATCTCATCGTCGATGTGCCCTCGATCGATCGCGCGCATGACGAAGGCCGGCTGACGGCGCACCGCATTTTTTTCGGGCTGCCGCCTGGCTCGGTGCAGCTCGGCGCCGCGGCGCGGCCCGGCGCCACCATTACCGAACTCGCCTTCGTGCCGGACGAGTTGGCCGACGGCGCCTACCTGCTCGAACTGCAGGCGCCGGCGCTCGGCGGTGACGCCGTGCCGAGCCGCCCGCTGCTGTACCGCCTGGTGGGGCCGGCCCCATGAGCGAGGCATCGACCCTTGAAGCGGCGCGTGCGCGCGATGCGCTCGACCCGCTGCGCAGCTTTCGCGAGCGCTTCGCGCTGCCTCGCAATGAGCACGGTGAACCGCTCGTGTACCTGTGCGGTCATTCGCTGGGGCTGCTGCCGCTGGCAGCGCGCGCGCTGGTGAACGAGGAGCTCGATGAGTGGTCGCGGCTCGCCGTGCAGGGCCACGAGCACGCGCGCCGGCCGTGGGTACCCTATCACGAGAACCTGACCGCCGGACTCGCAGCGCTCACCGGCGCGCACCCGGGCGAAGTCGTCGCCATGAATTCGCTCACGGTGAACCTGCACCTGATGCTGGCGAGCTTCTACCGGCCCACGGGCAGGCGCATACGGATCCTGATGGAAGCGGGCGCGTTCTCCTCCGACCGCCACGCGGTTGCCTCCCAGATCGCCTGGCGCGGCCTCGACCCTGAGGCGACGCTGCTTGAGCTCGCACCGCGCGAGGACGAGGACCTGGTGTCGGAAGAGGCGATCGAAGCCTATCTCGCGCGGCACGGCGAGGACATCGCACTTATCCTGTGGCCCGGGGTGCAGTTTCGCACCGGCCAGGCATTCGATCTCGCGCGCATCGTCCGCGCCGCGCACGCCCAGGGCTGCATCGCGGGCTTCGACCTGGCGCACTCGCTAGGCAACACGCCGCTGGCACTGCATGAGAGTCAGGCGGACTTCGCGGTGTGGTGCAGCTACAAATATCTGAACGGCGGCCCGGGTGCGATCGGCGGCTGCTTCGTGCACCAGCGTCACGCGGACGCGCAGCCGCGCACCCGCCACAGCGGCGCCCTGCCGGGCGTACGGCTCGCCGGCTGGTGGGGTCACGAGGAGCCGACGCGCTTCCTGATGGAGCCGCAGTTTCGCGCCGCCGACGGTGCGGCCGCCTGGCAGATCAGCAACCCGCCGATCCTCGCGGCTGCCCCGCTCATCGCCTCGCTGCCGATCTTCACCGAGGCGCGCATGGAGCGCCTGCGCGAGAAGTCGGTGCAGCTGACGGACTTTCTCGATGGCCGCATCCGGCCGCTCGCCCCGCAGGTACACATCATCACACCGCCCGAGAGCGCGCGGCGCGGCTGTC
>DASWUP010000268.1:0-1943 GCA_036401635.1 Steroidobacteraceae bacterium | reverse complement strand
GAGCCGCGCACGGTATGGATCAGCGGGTGGTCGGTGCCGCGATCGATCGCCTGCCGCAGCCGGCTGATGTGCACGTCGATGAGATTGCTCTGCGGGTCGAAGTGCAGATCCCACACGCCCTCGAGAAGCATGGTGCGCGTCACGACCTGTCCGGCGCGGCGCATGAGAAATTCGAGCAGCTTCAGTTCGCGCGCCGTGAGCTCCAGCTCGCGCCCGCCACGCGTCACCCGCCGGGCCAGCAGGTCGAACTCGAGGTCCTCCACCTTCAGGCGCGTGGTGTGTGGTGCCCGTGCGCGCCGGCGCAGCAGCGCTTCGATGCGCGCCAGCAGCTCCGCGAACGCGAACGGCTTGGTGAGATAGTCATCGCCGCCGGCCTTGAGCCCGCGGATGCGCTCGTCGACCCCGCCGAGCGCCGACAGCACCAGTACCGGAGTGCCGATACCGTTGCAGCGCATCAGCTCGATGATCGCGAGCCCGTCGACGTGCGGCAGCATGCGGTCGGTCACGATGAGGTCGAACTGCCCTTCGATGGCGCGCAACAGCCCCGCGCGCCCATCGGCGGCATGATCGACGCTGTAGCCGCTCTCGCGCAGGCCCTTGACCAGGAAGCGCGCGGCCTCGGTGTCGTCTTCGATGAGCAGTACGTGCACTCAGGCGCCAGAGTAGGAGCCGCTGCCGCCGCCGCGCAAGAGTCGCTTAAGATTTAAGAGGCGGCTGTGGGGGCGCGTTCAGCGCTCTGCAGGCGCGCGATGAGGGCGCTCAGGAACACCCGGTTGAATCGTAACTGGCAGGAGGCCGATACCTGCTCCAGCAGCGTCGAACTCACCTTCAGCACGGTCACCGCAGCTGCCGCGCGGATGGTGGCGGTACGCTTGGCGCCGGGCACGTAGCTCGCCTCGCCGAAGCAGTCACCGGTATCGAGCGCGCCGACGCTCTGGCCGTGCCGCTCCACCACACAGCTGCCGCTCACCAGGATGTAGAAGCGATCGTCCATCTCGCCTTCCTTGACGATCTCCTCGCGCGTCGCATAGTCCTGCCAGCTGCTCGCGCGCAGCACTTCCCAGATCTCGGCATGTGAGAACTCGTGGAAAAACTTCAGGCGTCGCAATACGCCGAACTGTTCCTGGCGGTCGATGCGGGCGTTGGCTTCGCGCAGCCGCTGGTGCACGCGGGTGAGCTCGGCGGCGAAATCCAGGCCACTCTTGCAGCGCTTGTCCGGATCCTTCTGCAGCGCCGCCGCCACCACCGTCTCGAGCTCCTCCGGCACATCCTTGCGCAGCGTGTGAATCGGCGGCGGCGTCGCGTAGACGATCTGGTGCAGCAGTTTCTGCAGATTGCCGGCGCGGAACGGACGCGTGCCGGTGAGCAGCTCGTACATCACCGCGCCGAGTGAATACAGATCGGAACGGTTGGTGAGCTCGAGACTCTGCACCTGCTCGGGCGACATGTACGAGGGGCTGCCGGCGATGCCCTCGATGCGCGAGATGTCCGAGTCCGACACCAGCGCGATGCCGAAGTCGATGATGCGCACGTCGCTGTCCTGCGTGAGCATGATGTTGGAGGGTTTGATGTCGCGATGGATCACGCCACGCGAGTGCGCATAGTGCAGCGCCTTGGCGCATTTGAACATAATCTCGACCGTGTCATCGATGCGCAGCAGGTTGTCCGCACGGCAGTAGGCCGAAAGCGTACGGGCGCCGTGCACGTGCTCGGTGACGATGTAGCAGTGGCCGTTTTCCTCGCCGGCATCGTAGATGGGCAGGATGTGCGGATGCTGCAGCATGCCGACCAGGTGCGCCTCGGAGAGAAACATCTTGCGCGCAAGGCGGGCGCGCTCCTCGTCGTCGCCGGTGTCCATGTTGTAGACCTTGATGGCGACGTCGCGGCCGTAGTACGCGTCATGCGACAGATAGACGATACCGGTGCTGCCGCGGCCCACCTCC
>DASWUP010000267.1:0-3180 GCA_036401635.1 Steroidobacteraceae bacterium | reverse complement strand
AGTGCGCAACTTCCTAGTCAGCAACGCCCTGTTCTGGCTGGATACCTACCATATCGACGCGCTGCGCGTCGATGCGGTGGCCTCGATGCTGTATCTGGACTACGGGCGGCGCGCCGGGGAGTGGATCCCCAACCGCTTCGGCGGCCACGAGAACCTCGAAGCGGTCGAATTCGTCAAGCAGCTCAATCTCGCGGTTTACCGCGATCACCCCGACACCCAGACGATCGCGGAGGAATCCACTGCGTGGCCGATGGTGTCGCGGCCCACTTACCTTGGCGGCCTGGGGTTCGGGCTCAAATGGAACATGGGCTGGATGCACGACACGCTCAAGTATTTTCAGCAGGACCCGCTGCACCGCAAGTACCACCATAGCCGCCTGACGTTCAGCATCTGGTACGCGTTCAGCGAGAACTTCGTGCTGCCGCTCTCGCACGACGAAGTGGTGCACGGCAAGGGTTCCCTCATCGGCAGGATGCCCGGAGATGAGTGGCAGCAGTTCGCGGGCCTGCGGCTGCTGTTCGGCTACATGTGGACGCACCCTGGCAAGAAGCTGTTGTTCATGGGCGGGGAATTCGGCCAGCGCCGCGAATGGCAGCACGACGAAAGCCTCGAGTGGCACGTGCTGCAGTACCCGCTGCATGCCGGCGTGCAGCGCTGGGTCTGCGACCTCAATCAGCTCTACCGCGGCACGCCCGCGCTGCACGAGCAGGACTTCAGCGAGGGCGGCTTCCAGTGGGTCGACTGCGACGACGCGGACACCAGTGTCATCTCGTTCCTGCGCTGGAGCGGGGGCGCCGAGCCGGCCCTGGTGGTGTGCAACTTCACCCCGGTGCCGCGTGAGCGCTACCAGATCGGGGTGCCGCGCGGCGGGCGCTGGCGTGAACGTCTCAACAGCGATGCCGCCGACTACGGCGGCAGCGGTGTCGGCAACCTCGGTGCGCTGGACGCGGTGGCAGCCAGCGCGCACGGTCACGCGCACTCCCTGAACGTGCGCCTGCCGCCGCTGTCGGTGGTGGTGCTGACACCGGACTAGGGCGCCGCCACCGCACATGGGCTCACGACGCAAGCAGCCTGCCGGCGATCCGCTGTGGTTCAAGGACGCCGTCATCTACGAGGCGCACGTGCGCGCGTTCTCCGACGGCAACGGCGACGGCGTCGGCGACTTCGCGGGCCTGACGCAAAAGCTCGAATACATCCAGGACCTCGGCGTCAACACCATATGGTTGCTGCCGTTCTATCCGTCCCCGGGGCGTGACGACGGCTACGACATCGCCGACTACCACAACATCCATCCGCAATACGGCACGCGCGCCGAGTTTCGCGCCTTCGTGCGTGAGGCGCACCGCCGCAACCTGCGGGTCATCACCGAGCTGGTCCTCAATCACACCTCCGACGCGCATCCCTGGTTCCAGGCGGCGCGCCGCGCCGCTCCGGGCTCGGTGAAGCGCAACTACTACGTGTGGAGTGACACGCCGGAACGCTACGCCGGCACGCGCATCATTTTCCGCGACGCCGAGACCTCCAACTGGGCCTGGGATTCCGTGGCGAAGGCTTATTACTGGCACCGTTTCTTCAGTCACCAGCCGGATCTGAACTTCGACAACCCGCACGTGCTGCGCGCGATGGTGCGCATCATGAACTTCTGGCTGCAGATGGGGGTGGATGGCTTTCGCCTGGACGCCATTCCCTACCTCGTGGAACGCGAGGGCACGAGCAACGAGAACCTGCGCGAGACGCACCAGATCATCAGGGTGATCCGCCGCGCGATCTCCACACGCTACCCCGATCGCATGCTGCTGGCGGAAGCCAACCAGTGGCCCGAGGACGTGCGCGACTATTTCGGCGACGGCCGCGATGAGTGCCAGATGGCCTATCACTTCCCGTTGATGCCACGCATGTACATGGCCATCGCCCAGGAAGACCGCCACCCGATCGTGGAGATTATGGAGCAGACCCCAGACATTCCCGACACCTGCCAGTGGGCGATCTTCCTGCGCAACCACGACGAGCTGACGCTCGAGATGGTCACCAGCCGCGAGCGCGACTACATGTATCAGTCGTATGCCGCCGATTCGCGCGCGCGGCTCAACCTCGGCATCCGCCGGCGCCTGGCGCCGCTGCTGGACAACGACCTCGAGCGCATCAAGCTCATGAACAGCCTGCTGCTGTCCATGCCCGGTTCGCCGATCATCTACTACGGCGACGAGATCGGCATGGGCGACAACTTCTTCCTCGGCGACCGCAACGGCTTGCGCACACCCATGCAATGGAGTCCGGATCGCAACGCCGGCTTCTCGCGCGCGGATCCGCAGCAGCTGTACCTGCCGCCGATCATGGACCCGGTTTACGGCTACCAGGCGGTGAACGTCGAAGCGCAGATCCGCGACCGCTCCTCGCTACTTAACTGGATGAAGCGCCTGCTGCTCGTGCGGCGCAGCTCGCAGGCCTTCGGTCGTGGCACGCTGCGTTTCATCCGCCCCGGTAACCGACGCGTGCTGGTGTATCTGCGCCAGTACGGCGACGACACGATCCTGTGCGTGGCGAACCTGTCGCGCTCGGCCCAACCTGTCGAGCTCGACCTTGCCGCGCACAAGGGCGCCGTGCCGATCGAGCTGCTCGGGCGTACCTCGTTTCCGCCGATTGGCGATCTGCCATACCTGCTCACGCTTCCCGGCTATGCCTTCTACTGGTTTCGGCTCAGCCGCGAGGCCGAGGCGCCGCCCTGGCACGATGAGCGCGCGGCGCGCGATGACCTGCCGGTGCTCGTCCTGGTCGACGGCTGGCGCAGCTTCTTCCCGGAGCGTGTGGCCCCCTGGCGGCAGACGGCCGCCGCGGCGCTGCGCGCACAACTCGAGGGGCGCGTTGTGCCGGCATTCATCGCCAGCCAGCGCTGGGCGGCGTCTGCGAGCCTCGCCGCGCCCGCGGAACCGGCAGCGCCCGGCGCCGGGCTCACCGGCGCCACGCTCGCCGACAGCGTCCTGCCGCCGCAGCTCGAGCGCTGGCTGACGGGAATTTTCGAGATCAAGAGCGCCGCCCAGGCCGGCCACTACTTCGTGCCGCTGGCGATCGCGTTCGAGGACAGCGACGAGGCGCGCGCGCGCAAGCTGCAGCACGCAGCGCTCGCGCGCGTGCGCCAGCACGCAGCGGTGGGTGTGTTGGCGGACGCCGCGGCGGACGAGG
>DASWUP010000266.1:0-4433 GCA_036401635.1 Steroidobacteraceae bacterium | reverse complement strand
TGGCGTACTGCTGTATGCGCGCGTGGATTTGATCCGCGATGCCACGCAGGCACCCCGCCTGCTGGAGCTGGAGCTCACCGAGCCATCACTGTTCCTCGGGCACGCGCCGGGCTCGGCGCAGCGTCTGGCGAGCGCGACGCTCTCCCTGGCCGCGGGGCGCTAAAGGCAAATTATGTGATCTAGAGCACACAAAATAGCTCGTAACCCCTTGTCGAAACAAAACTTTCACATTCCCGTCACCTGGCTGACGTTCGTGTAAACGAGCCTGTAACGGCCACCTATGGGCCAGGAGGTTGGACGGGGCTGCATGAAAGCGACGGGGTTCAATACGTTCATGGCGCGCGTCGACGCGGCGGAGTACCGCCTGTGCCGCAGGCTGAACCGTGGCGCCTCGTTCGCCCTGCCGCGCCGGATCTTCAAGATCGCGAGCCGCCTGGGCGACGGCGTCCTCTGGTACGTGCTGATCCTGGTGCTGCCGCTGCTGTACGGCGCGGCGGGTGTGAGGCCGGCGATCGTCATGGCGCTGACGGGTGCGCTCGGGGTCGCGCTGTACACGCTGCTGAAGCACCTGTTCGTGCGCGAGCGGCCGTTCATCACTCACACGAAGATCGATCCGGCGGTGGCGCCGCTCGACCGTTACAGCTTCCCCTCTGGTCACACTCTGCACGCGGTGTCGTTCGCGTGGCAGGCGAGTGCGCACTTTCCCGAGCTCGGCTGGTTGCTGCTGCCGCTGGCGGCGCTGATCGCCGGCTCGCGCGTGGTTCTGGGCCTGCACTACCCCTCGGATGTGCTCGCCGGGGCGGCGCTCGGTGCCGCGCTGGCGGAACTGGCAATGTCCGTCGGGTAGACTGGCGTGGTGCGGGATTCTCTGCTGCGGGCGCAGTTCATGCGCACGGGCTGCTAGCGCGTGCGCGTCCTGTTCATCTCCGACGTCTACTTTCCACGCGTCAACGGTGTCTCGACTTCCATCCGCACGTTTCGTCAGGATCTGGCGAACCACGGGGTGGATACGCGGCTGGTGGCGCCACACTACGGGGACGCCGCGCCTGAAGAGTACGGCGTGCTGCGTGTGCCGGCGGCGCGCGTGCCGCGTGACCCGGAAGACCGCCGCATGGAGTGGCGCGCCCTGACACGCACGCTCGCTGCGCTGCCGGGCAGTGAGTTCGATCTGGTGCACATTCACACGCCGTTCATCGCGCACTACGCCGGGGTGCGCTTTGCGCGGCGCGCCAACATTGCGTGCATCACGACCTATCACACGTTTTTCGAAGAGTATCTGCATCACTACGTGCCGGTGTTGCCGCGGCGGCTCTCGAGGCTCCTGGCACGCAGCTTCACGCGCTCACAGTGCGCGGCCGTGCAGGCCGTGATCGCGCCGTCCGAGCCGATGCGCGCGGTGTTGACCGGCTATGGAGTTACCACTCCGATCCACGTGGTGCCGACCGGACTCGCGGCGGATCGCTTCCGCGCAGGCGACGGCCGCGCGTTTCGCGCGCGCGCGGGCATCGACGCACAGCGCCCGCTGGTCACTTACATCGGGCGGGTCGCGCACGAGAAGAACATCGACTTTCTGGTGCAGGTGTTCCGCCAGGTGCTGCAGTCGGTGCCCGAGGCGCTGCTGGTGATCGCCGGTGAAGGTCCGGCGCGCGCAGCGCTGCGCCAACAGGTGGCGCATCTCGGGCTCGAACGCCACGTGCACTTTGCCGGCTATCTCGAGCGCGACTCGGCGCTGCTCGACTGTTACGCGGCGGCGGATGTCTTCGTGTTTGCATCGCGCACCGAGACACAGGGGCTGGTGTTGCTCGAGGCCATGGCGCAGGGCGTGCCGGTGGTCTCGATCGCGGAGCTCGGCACGCGTTCGATCCTGCTGCCCGACAGCGGTGCGCTGATCGTGCCTGAGCAACACGACCTATTCGCCGGCGCCGTGGTGCGCGTGCTGTGCGAGGCGGGACTGCGCCAAGGCATGGCGGCGCGCGGGCGGGCCTACGCGCACAGCTGGTCATCGGCCGTGATGGCGCGACGCCTCGCCGAACTCTACAGCGAGGTGCGCCGCGCGCGCTGCGCGCGCTGCGCGTGATCCCTTAAGTCAAGTCCTGTCCCGCTGGCCGTCGTCTTCGCCCCGCGACAACAGTTGAACGCGGGGTGTTCTGAGCTAGACTGGCCCCGTTAGCGCAGCGCGGCTGTTTGGAGCGGGGCATGGGGGCAAAACGGGCGTTGATCGTGGACGACTCGAAGTCCGCGCGCCTGTTCCTTGCCCGGGCTCTGGAGAAGTACGACATCGACGTCGACGCCGCCGAGAGCGCCGAGGCGGCGATCGAGTACCTCGGCAGCAATCGCCCTGACGTGATCTTCATGGATCACTTGATGCCGGGCATGGATGGTTTCCAGGCAGTGGCGGCCATCAAGAACGACCCGCGTACCGCCACCATCCCGATCATGATGTACACCTCCCAGGAGGGTGAGCTGTATCTGGGTCAGGCGCGCGCCCTCGGCGCGGTGGGCGTGCTGCCGAAGCTGATCAAGCCGACCGACGTTTCCAAGGTGCTGTACCAGTTGCACCTGGTTCCCGACCGCCGCTCTTCCGAGCAGGTGAGCTTCACGCCGCTGAACGTGCAGGTGGAAGGTGTGCCGGCGGAGCTCGGCGCTGCCGTGTCGTCCAGGGCGCTCACCGACAGCGCGCTGCGGGAACATTTCGCGGAGCTGCGCCGGGCGCTGGTGGCCAGCATCGACACCCAGACGGATCGCATCACCGGGGAGGTGCGCGCGCTGCTGCTCGAATCATTGCCGCCACCGCCCGCGGCGGACGCGCCGCCGCCGCGCGCTGCCCCCGCGCCGTGGGCGTGGATGGTCGCGTGCGCGGCGCTCGCGATTGCACTCGTCAGCGGCGCGCTGTGGTGGCGCACCGTGAAGCTTCTCGATGGCCTCACGGTCCAACTGACACAACTGCGCGAGCATCAGGAAGCGCAGGCACTGGCGGCGGCCGCGCCGACCGCCGCCCCGGCGCCGAAGCCCGCGGCAGCGGCGCCGTCTTCCGTGGCGGCACCAGGCACGGGCATGCCGAGCGACACCAAGCCGATGGTGGTACCGGTGCCATATGGAGCCGAGGCGCTCGGTGGCGCGCGTCTTGAGGTGCTTGGCAAACTGCTGTACCGGCTGGCGCGCCAGAAGGTGGCGGGCGCAGTGGACATCCGGACATTCGCCGGACGCTTCTGCCTCGTCGGTAACGCGCTGGACGGATACTCGCTGGCGCCAGATGAGACGCTGTTTTCCAAGTGCGACGTGGTCGGTAACCCCTCAGAAGATGCGCTCTCGAGCGTACAGCGCACACCGCTCGGGCTCGCCAACCTCATCGGCGACATCCGCAGTTCCACGCATGGGGCGCTGCAGGTGCAGGTGGCCGCAGGCGACGCCGGCAACTTGCTGGCGCCCTATCCGCTGGTCACCAGCGAGCTCACTGCGGGCGATTGGAACCGTGCCGCAAGCGCCAACAACCGCATCGAAATCCGCGTGCACTAAGGCCATCGAAGCCTGTGCAGTCCGCTGACGACGACTTCCGGCCGCCGCGCTGGCTACGCAACCGCCACCTGCAGTCCATGCTGGCGAGCACCGGCTGGCGCCGCCGCCGCATCTTGCGCGGTGCAGCGCCGCTGCTGGCTGCGGAGCGTGAGCTGCTGCTCGATTGCGGCGCCGGCGTGCGGCTGCAGTGCTTGGTGTCGAGTCCGGCGCGCAGCAACGGCCGGCCGGTGATGCTGCTGCACGGCTGGGAGGGCAGCGCCGAATCACTCTACGTGCTGTCGCTGGCGCAACTGCTGTTCGCGCAGCGCTTCGAGGTGGCGCGGCTCAACCTGCGCGATCATGGTGACACGCATCACCTCAATCGCGAGCTGTTTCATTCCTGCCGCCTGCCGGAAGTGATCGGCGCGGTGCGCGCCCTGCAACAGCACTTCGCGGGCCGACCCCTGCAGCTGGTGGGTTTCTCACTCGGCGGCAATTTCATGTTGCGCGTGGCAGCGCAGGCGCGTGAGGCGGGGCTGGATCTCGCCCGCGTGATTGCGGTGTCGCCGGTGCTCGATCCGGGCGGGACGCTGACCGCGCTGCAGCGGGGTTTGCCGGGCTACCAGCGCTACTTCGTGCGCAAGTGGCTGCGTTCGCTGCGCAAGAAACAGGCGGCCTGGCCCGACAGCTACGATTTCCGCGAGCTGGCGCGGCTGCGCGATCTGCGACGCATGACTGCGGAACTGGTGCGCAGCTACACCGAGTTTCCGACCCTGGAGGACTACCTGAACGGTTACGCCATTACCGGCGCGCGGCTCGCACGGCTCGAGGTGCCGGCGTGCGTCCTGATATCCCTCGACGACCCGATCATTCCCGCCGGCGGACTCGCGCACCTTGCGCGATCGGCGGCGCTGTCGATCACGGTTTCGCGTTACGGT
>DASWUP010000265.1:0-14858 GCA_036401635.1 Steroidobacteraceae bacterium | reverse complement strand
GGCCAAACCATCAAGCGCAGAAGCGGCCAGGTTCGCGGCGGCGGGCGACAGCGCCGAGAAGTGTGGCACGCCCCACCCCCAGGCGATCAGTGCGCCCACCAGCATCGCCAGACCGCACCACAATCCGATGAGATGCCCGATACCAAACAGAGCGAACGACAAGAGAAAGTCGTAGCCCGAGACACCACGCTCACCCACTCGGAAGTTACGTGCGACGTCGGCGGCGAAGAACCGTGTTGCCGTGATCAGTGAGAACGCACCCGAGACCACCGATCCCCACAGCAGTGCCTGCAGGCCGGCACGGCTCTCTTGCATGCCCGTGCCGTGCTCGCTGCTGCCCACCTTGAGCACTTCGGCGCAGGCGACGCCTTCGGGATAGGGCAGATCCGACTGCGTGACAAGGGCGCGGCGTAAGGGAATCGAATACATAACGCCCAGCGTCCCGCCGAAAACGCAGATGGCAAACGAGACCAGGTACGGAAAGCCAGTCCACCACCCGATCATGACCATGCCGGGCAGCACGAAGATGATGGAGGAGAGCGTGCCGGCCGCGGATGCGACCGTCTGCACGATGTTGTTCTCCTGTATGGTCGCAGCGCGCACCGCGCGCAGGACTGCCATCGAGATCACGGCGGCCGGGATCGACGTGGCAAAGGTCAGCCCGGCCTTGAGCCCGAAGTAGACATTGGCCGCGGTGAACACCACGGTGATCAGTACACCCAGGATCAACCCACGCAGCGTCAGCTCCGCCCGCGATTCCGTGGTCATATCGTTCTTCTCCAGGTGGCCGCCGCTCTCACGCATGCGCGCCCAGTGCCTCCTCGAGAGCCGTGGTCAGCGGTTTAAGAAAAAAAGATTCCTCCGGCATGAGGCGCGCCTGGATGCCGTGCCGGCTGAGCGCCTCGGCCACCACCGGACCTACGGCGGCGACCAGCGTGTGAGCGAGCGCTGCGCTTACCGTGGCGGCGGGCGCAACCGCGAACAGCCGCTCGACCTGCGGCGTGCTGGTGAAGGCGATCGCATCCACCTCGCCGGCAGTGAGGCGCGCGAGCAGGCCGCGCACTGCCACATCGTCGGCGGCGTCGGCATATACATAAGGCGCCACTGCCAGCACGATCGCGCCGGCACGCTCGAGAAACTCCATCAGCGGCCGGTTCGGCTCGGTGCCATAGAGTTGCACGCCCACACGGCGGTCCTTGAGATCCTCTCGCGTGAGGCTGGCGATGATGCCGGCAGTCGTCGGCGGCTGCACCGGCAGGTCCGGTTTCAGGCCGAGCTCACGCAGCGCGCGCGCCGGCTTGGGTCCGCGGGTGATTTTGCGCACGCGTGCGAGCGCTGCGACGAACGGTGCTTTGAGTGCCGGTTCGTGCCGTTCGATGCAGCCGAGGATGCGGCGCAGGCCCTCGCCGGTGGTGAGGATCAGGTCATCGCAGGAGCCGTCGGCAAGTGCGCGCGCGAACGCCAGAACCGGCGCCGGGTCCGGGGCGTCGCGAATGGCCACCAGTGGGCAGCGCACGACGCTCGCGCCGCGCCGCTCGAGCATGGCGGCGAAGACCTCGAGCTCGCGGGTCTCAGGTACCGCGACGGTGCGGCCGGCGAGCGGCTGCGGATCCATAGGCCGGTCATCTTAGCGGAAACATCCCGTGGGCGGCGGCGCGCTATGCTAGCAACCCATGGGCAAGGTACTCGTCGCTCTCATTGTCGTGATCATAGTCGGGCTCGCAGGTTTCACCTGGATCACGCTGCATTGGGCGTATTCGGACGGCGAGCGCGCCGGTTACGTGCAGAAGCTGTCGCGTAAGGGATGGCTGTGCAAGACCTGGGAGGGGGAGATGGCGATGGTGACCATGCCGGGCACCGTCTCCGACAAATTCGTCTTCAGCGTGCCGGATAATCGGGTCGCCGCCCTGCTCAACACCACCGTCGGCAAGCGTGTGGCGCTGCACTACGAGCAGCACAAGTGGATTCCCAGCTCCTGCTTCGGTGACACCGAATACTTCGTGACCGGTGTGCGGGTGATGGAGTAGCGACCGGATCTGCCCAAGCGGGAGTGCCGTGGGTGCGCACGTCCCTGTGCGCGCGCAGTCGGAACTACTGCTTGTCGAACACCAGGGTCTCTTCGCCCTCGGCGCCGCTCAGCTTCGCCCCCGAGTTGTGCACGGTCAGAGTTTTGCCGTCGGCCGATACGACACGGTGAACGTGGCCCACGACCTTGCCATCCTTCTTGAGATCAAAGTCCCAGGTGTTGGCATCGATCTTCTTCGCGACCGTCGCATCCGCGGGTCCGCCCGGGCCCTGCTTTTCTTCCTTGCCGTCGCGGTAGCTCGTGCGGCTCGACTTCTCCTTGCCGTCTGCGCCGGTCAGCTTCTGGTCGAGGGTGTATAACCCGTTGGCTTCTGTGTAGACACGGGTTCCGGCCGTCAGCGTCGCACCCGCGAACTTCGATTTCGCGACATTGAGCTTCCAGGTACCGACGATCGGATCTGCCGCGAAGGCAGGGGCAGCAAAGAACACCGCTGCGAGCAGCATGAGTGAGACAAGCTTCTTCATGTTATCCCCCTTGGTTATGGCCTGGACCTTTGTCGCAATGCACCCGGACGCGAACCCGAACGAGCGTGCGAGAATGCGCGTGAGCGTCGCGAAGATCAAGAACCGCGACGTGCCGGGGCGGACCCGCTGCAGAGGTGACGGGGCGTCCTACCACCCGCACTGCTGTCCCTGATTCTGCTCGTTCAGCCACTGCATCAGCGGCTGGAAGTACTCGGTGATCGCAGCGGCGTCGATTCGGCGCGAGCCGGTGAGCTTTTCCAGGGCGTCCTGCCAGGGCTGCGAAGCACCGAGACTCAACATGTCGGCGAAGCGCCGGCCCGCTTCCTGACTGCCGTAGTTCGAGCACTCGTACAGCGGTGCCTTGTCGCCGGCGGCCGCGCACAGCGCCTTGTGGAACTGAAACTGCAGGATGAACGACAGGAAATAGCGCGTGTACGGGGTGTTGGACGGTATATGGTACTTCGCGCCCGGATCGAAGTCGGCCTCGCTGCGCGGCACGGGAGGCGCGATGCCCTGATAGCGCCGCCGCAGCTCCCACCAGCTGCTGTTGTAGTTGGCCGGCGTGATTTCGCCCGAGAACACCTTCCAGCGCCACTGGTCGATCAACCGTCCGAACGGCAGGAAGGCGATCTTCTCCAACGCCATTTTCATCTGCTGGTTGATGAGCGCCTCGTGGCTCGGGGTGACCGCGCGAATGAGTCCGATCTTCGCCAGGTACGCAGGCGTCACCGAGAGATTGACGGTGTCGCCGATGGCCTCGTGGAAGCCGTCGTTGGCGCCGTCGCGGAACAGGTAGGGCTGGTTCGCGTAGCTGATGTAGTAGTAGACGTGCCCGAGCTCATGGTAGATGGTGTACAGATCCTCCTCGGTGGGCTCGAGGCACGCCTTGACGCGCACGTCGCCCGCGCGCGCCATGTCCCAGGCACTCGCGTGACATACCACCTCGCGATCGCGCGGACGCGCCAGCATCGAGCGCTCCCAGAAGGTCTTGGGCAGCTGCGGAAATCCCAGCGACGTATAGAAGCTCTCGGCGGAGTGCGCCATGCGCACCGGGTTCCACTTTTGCGCCGCGAGAAGCGCGTCGGCGGTTTCAATGCTGGCTGCCGGATAGGGCTTGAGGATGTCGGGGTAGATCTTGTGCCATTGCTGCGCCCACATGTTGCCGAACAACTGCGCCGGGATCGGCTTGCCGGCGGGCACCCTGTCCTCGCCGTAGCGCCCGGCGAGCTTCGCGCGCGCGTAACACTGCAGCGCGCCGTACAGCGGCTTCACCTGCTGCCACAGCCGCTCGGATTCGGCGTCGAACTCCTCGGGCGACATGTCATAGCCCGCGCGCCACATGACACCCAGGTCCTTGAAGCCCAGCTCGCGCGCGCCCTCGTTCGCGAGCTGCACGAACTGGGTGTAGTCCTCGCGCATGCCGGCACCGAGGCTGTGCCAGCCCTTCCAGGCATCGGTGAGCTCATCGTAGTTGCGGCTCTTGGCGAGAATCTCCGACAGCTGGTCGAGGTTCTTGCAGGACGAGGGTCCCTGGGGGCAGTACTTGGCCTCGCCGTACCTGGCTTCGAGCTGCGCCCCGAGCTGCGTCAGCCGGGCGCGCTTTTGCGCATCGTCGGGCGCGGGGGCGGCAACGTTCAGGCGCAGCTTCATGAGCGCGCGTGCCGTAGCCGGGGAAAGTTTCTGCCCGTCGTAGCGCTTGGCCTCCGCGACCGCCTTGCTGAGGTAGGCGAGGTAGCGATCGTTGGCCTTGGCGTTCATCAGCTGCGTGTCGGGGGTGATGAACGTGTCCAGGGTAAACCCGGCGGCCTGCGCCTCCCGGGCGAGCTCGGTGAACTCACCGTTCACGCGCGTGAGGAACTGGTCCGCGCTTTCGTTCGCGGCGGCCGCCTTAAGCGAAGCCGCGCCCGCCGGCGTGCCTGATTCGCGCGGCGCGCACGCGCTTAACAGCAGGAGGCACAGCGCTGCGCTCGCGGCGCGGCCACAAAGCTTGCGCCTGATCGCCCCGGTCACTTCACGCCCACCATCAGGCGCTTCACCAACGGCGTCAGCAGCAACATGACCGCGCCGCCGATCACGCCGTACCAGAAGATCTTCAGGAACAGTCCGGGCAGGGATTCCAGGTGACTCGCGTCGTACTGGCCCGACAGCTGGCCGGCGAGATTGCTGCCGAGCGCCATGGACAGGAACCACATGCCCATGACCTGCCCGACGAAGCGCGGCGGCGCGAGCTTGGTCATGTACGACAGTCCCACGGGCGACAGGCACAGCTCCGCGAACGTATGCAGCAGGTAGGTCAGCACCAGCCAGGTCGGCAACACGATCTCGCCGGCCAGCACATGTCGCGAAGCGAAGTACATGAGCATGAATCCGAGGCCGAGCAGTATCAGGCCGGCGCCGAACTTTGTGGACGCGGTGAGATCCAGGCCGCGCTTGCCGAGTGCGATCCACAGCGCCGCGAACACCGGAGCGAACACGATGATGAAGAGCGGATTCACCGCCTGCAGCACGCCCGCCGGCATCACCCAGCCGAAGATGTTGCGGTCGGTGTAGCGCTCGGCGAACAGGTTGAACGAGGCGCCGGTCTGCTCGTAGCCCGCGAAGAACATAACGGAGGCTGCGACCAGCGCCACCATCACCAGCGCGCGCTTGCGCTCGACGGGGTTGAGTCCGGCGAAGAACAACAGATAAATGAAATACACCACCCCGAGGATCAGCATGGCCCACGAAGCCGACGCCGCCAGCGCCACCGCGTTGAGCTTCAGCACCCCGGTCACCGCCGCCGCCGCGACCACGCCGAGCGCCGCCAGGAACACGATCACCGGCGTCCATGAGCCGCGCTTCTCATCGGCTGCTACCAGGCCGGCGTTGCCTAAGTAGTGGCGCGTCCACAGGAACTGCGCCAGCCCGATCGCCATGCCAAGGGCCGGCAGCGCGAAGCCCCAGCGCCATCCGAGCCACGCGGCGAACAGGGGCACCAACACCGAACCCAGGAATGCGCCGAGGTTGATGCCCATGTAGAAGAAGGAAAAACCGGCGTCGCGTCGCGAGCCTCCTTCCGGATAGAGCGCGGCCACCATGGCGCTCGCGTTCGGCTTCAGCAGGCCGACGCCCATCACCACCACCAGCAGGCCGAGGAAGAAAATCGGCGTGTTGCCCACGGCCAGCATGAGATTGCCGACCATGATGAACAGGCCCCCGCTCGTGACGGCGCGTTGCGCGCCGAGCAGTCGGTCGGAGATCCACCCGCCAGCGAGCCCAAGCAGATAAGTGCCGCCGATGTACAGTCCGTAAATGGAGCTGGAAGTCTTGTCGTCCAGTCCGAGTCCGCCGTTGGATACGGCCGCCACCATGAACAGGATCAGCACCGCGCGCATGCCGTAGTACGTGAACCGCTCCCACATCTCGGTGAAGAACAGGGTGGCAAGTCCGCGCGGCTGGCCGAAGATCGTCCTGGCTGGCGCCGCAGCGGCGAGCGGGGCGTCGGCGACCTGATTCATTGTCGGGCCCTCGGGGTTTTTCGGATGTCAGGTGTCGCCGGTCTTGGCGGCAGTTTCCACGCTCTTGGGGCGCGACAGCAGGCGCGCCATGAGGATGCCGCCTTCGTAGAGCAGGTACATCGGTATGGCGAGCGAGCATTGCGCGATGGCGTCGGGGGGCGTGAGCAGCGCCGCGAGGATGAAAATGCCGATCAGCACGTAGCCGCGATGCTCCTTGAGTTTCTCGATCCTCACCATGCCCATCAGGACCAGCAGCACCACGGCAACCGGCACTTCGAACGCGAGTCCGAAGCAGAAAAACATGGTGAGCACGAAGTCCAGGTAATTGTTGATGTCGGTCATCATCGCCACGCCCTTGGGCGTGGTGCTGGCGAAGAACTGGAACATCACCGGGAAAACGAAGTAATAGGCGAAGGCGATGCCGACGTAGAACAGCAGGATCGAGGACACCAGCAGCGGCACCGAAAAGCGACGCTCGTTGCGGTACAGGCCCGGAGCGACGAACGACCACAGCTGGTAAATGACGTACGGTATCGCGAGCAGCAGCGCTGCGAAGAACGACAGCTTGAAGGGCGTCGTGAATGGCGACATCACCCCGGTGGCGATGAGGTTGCTTCCCTGCGGGAGCTTGGCGAGCAGCGGCTGCGCGATGAACGTGAACAGGTCATTGGAATAATAAACGCACGGCACGAACGCGAGCCCCACGGCCACCAGTGCGTGCAGCAGCCGGTCCCGCAGTTCCAGCAGGTGCGAGATCAGCGTGCCTTCGGCGAGCTTTTCAGGTTCCTCGTTCATCGGCGCTCGGCGTCGTGCCGGTCCCGACTGCCGATGGGTCGGCGCCGGTGGCGTCGGTGGGGTGGGCGTGCGAGAACGTGTCGGGGGGCGCAAGCGGCGGCTCGGCCACCGCCGCTGTTACCGGTGGGGTAGCGCCCGGCGGTTGTGCCGCAGTGCTCGCTCCTGCGGCCTTGCGGGCCTGCTCGAGCTGCACTTCCTCTTCGAGCTGCTCGCGGAATTGCCGCGCCATGGCGCGCGCCCGCCCGAGCCAGCGGCCAATCTCGGACACGACACGGGGGAGCTTCTCCGGTCCCAGCACGATCAGCGCCAGGACGAAGATGATCAGAATCTCCGAGAACCGGCCCTCGAACAGATCACGCGCTCCGTTCGTTCTTCGCGTCGGTCTTTTTCGCCGCTTCCGGGAACTCCGCGTCCGTGCCCTCGGAACGGATCTGCTTCGGCGGAGTGTTCTGCTCCTCTTCGCCGTCGCTCATCGCCTTCTTGAATCCGCGCACCGCAGCGCCCAGATCCGAGCCCACCGTGCGCAGCTTCTTCGCGCCGAACACGACGAGCACGACCAGCAGAATCACCACGAGCTCGCGCATTCCTAAACCGCCCATGACTCACTCCACTTAGTGGCTCTCCGTGTGCGCGGAGAAACGAATTGGATCATAGGTCAAATGAGCTCCCGGAACCGCACAAGTTCGCTCGATTCCGCTACGCATGTCACGCCCGCGTCCTACGGGGTCTCGAGCCAGAACGTCACTGGGCCGTCATTGACGAGCGACACCTGCATGTCGGCGCCAAATACACCAGCCGAAACAGGGGCATAGGCGCTGTGCGCGCTCCCTACGAGGTACGCGAACAGGCGCCGAGCCTCCTCGGGCGCCGCCGCAAGGCTGAACCCTGCGCGGGTGCCCTTGTGGGTGTCGGCGGCCAGTGTGAACTGCGGGACGAACAACACCCCTCCGCCGACCTCGCGTACCGAGAGATTCATCCGGCCCTCGAGGTCCGGAAAGATGCGGTACGACAGCACGCGTTCGAGCAGGCGTTCCGCCGCAGCCTCAGTGTCCGCGCGCCGCACACCAATCAGCGCCAGAACGCCGCGGCCGATCGCGCCGACAACTTCACCGCCGACACGAACCTCCGCCTGGCCGACACGCTGGATGAGAGCGATCATGGCACCGGGATAGTGTGGCATTTGGCCCGCCTAGTCCGTAAGATTCGGGGCCGTTTTTGGGTGGCGGAGACACGGGTGAAGGGACGCGGGCGACGATCTGCAGTCCACGCGGGAGTTTCGGTCGCCGCGATTGCAGTCGGTGCGCTCGCGGGCACCGCGTTGGCGCAGGAGGCTGCCGCGCGCGGCGACGCCAGGCACGGCAAAGCCATCTCCTACGCCTGTCTTGGCTGCCACGGCATCGACGGCTACAAGAACGCCTATCCGATGTACAGCGTGCCGAAGCTCGAGGGACAGAACCCCGAGTATCTGGCGGCGGCGCTGCATGGCTATCGCGACGGCGACCGCGCGCACCTGACGATGCATTCACAGGCCGCGACGCTGTCCGACCAGGACATTGCCGACATCGCCGCCTACTTCGCCGGCAAGCCGCTCGTGCCCACGGGCAAGGCGCAGGGGGGCGTGCCGCAGGCCGCTGCGCTGTGCGTCTCGTGCCACGGCCAGGATGGCGTAGCGATCGCGCCGATGTACCCCTCGCTCGCGGGTCAGCATCGGGACTACCTGGTGCGTGCGCTCGATGAGTACAAGAGGGGTGGACGTAAGAACCCGGTCATGACGGGTTTCGTGGCGAGCCTCAAGGACGAGGACATCGAGGTCATTGCGCAGTACTTCAGCAGGCTCACGCCCTCGCTCAGTACCGAGTCGCGCCCCTTTACCTGGCTCACCGCGCACTGACGCCGCGCGCGCTCCTGGAACGCACGTTAAGTCTCATTCGGGGCCCTTAAGGCTCCCATAAGGCTTCTTCCTTTATGGTAGCGCCAAGCCCAACGAGACCTTTCTGACGGAGCATTGCCATGAACCTGCTGAGTCTGATCAAGAAGCCGCTCATTGCCGCAATCCTCGGCGCGGCCACCATCGCCGCGCCGGTCGGCGCGCTGTACGTGACCGGGGCGACGCGTGCGGTGGCCACGACCGCCGCTGCCACGAGCCCAGGCCCGGTGACGCCGGTGCCCGCCGCCGCCAACCCGGGCGCCATGCTGCCGGACTTCAGCTCCATGGTGCAGAAGTACGGTCCGGCGGTGGTGAACATAAGCGTGGTCACCAAGGTGTCGGCATCCAACTCGCAGGGTGAGGAAAACTCCGACGACAACGGCAGCCCCAACGACAACAGCCCCTTCGGTCCCCACAGCCCGTTTGCGCCTTTCTTCCGCGGCCATCCGTTCCAGATGCCAGCGCCGCAGCCGCAACGCGGTGAAGGCTCGGGATTCATCATCCGCCCGGATGGGGTCATCATGACCAACGCACACGTCGTGGACGGCGCGAGCGAAGTGACCGTGCGCCTGACCGACCGCCGCGAATACACCGCCAAAGTCCTCGGCGTCGATGCGAAGTCGGATATTGCGATCATCAAGATCGCCGCCAAGGATCTGCCGACGGTGAAGACCGGCGACTCGCGCGGGCTGAAGGTCGGCGAATGGGTGCTCGCGATCGGCGCGCCGTTCGGTTTCGAGAACAGCGCGACGGCGGGCATCGTGAGCGCCAAGGGTCGCACGCTCGAGTCCGGCTACGTCCCGTTCATTCAGACCGACGTGCCGATCAACCCGGGCAACTCTGGCGGCCCGCTGTTCAACATGCGCGGCGAAGTCGTCGGCATCAACTCGCAGATCTACAGCCGCAGCGGCGGCTACATGGGCGTGTCGTTTGCCATCCCGATCGATGTCGCCATGCAGGTGGGCCAGCAGCTGCAGGCCACCGGTCATGTCACGCGCGGCAAGCTCGGTGTGGTGATCCAGAACGTCACCCAGGGGCTTGCCGATTCGTTCGGCCTGCCGCAGCCGGAAGGGGCACTGGTGTCGAGCGTGGAGAAGGGCGGGCCGGCGGAGCATGCCGGAATCGAACCGGGAGATGTGATTCTCAAGCTCAACGGCACCCTGCTCAAGGATTCCTCCGAGCTGCCGGTGCAGATCGCCGCCGTCACGCCGGGCACGAACGTGAATCTCGAGATCTGGCGCAATCACGCCACCCGTGAGGTCACGGTCAAACTGGGTGCGTTGGAGGACAAGCGCACCGCCGCGAACACCAGCAGTGCGCACCAGGAGGGCGGCAAGCTTGGGTTAGCGGTGCGCCCACTGACCGCGGAGGAGCAGCGTGGAGCCAACATGAAGGGCGGGCTGGTGGTTGAGCGCGCCAGCGGCCCGGCGGCCGAGGCCGGCATTCAGGCGGGCGACGTCGTGCTCGCCGCCAACGGCGCCCCGGTGAGCAACGTCGAGCAGTTGCGCAGCGCGGTGGAGAAATCCAAGGGGCACATCGCGCTGCTCATCCAGCGCGGCGATGCGCGGCTGTTCGTGCCGGTGCGGGTCGGCTAGGCTGCCGAGGCGTTGGTTACCAGCGCCGCCATCAGCTCGTTCACCGGCATGGGGTCGAGCTGAGCGGGCCTGGCGAACAGCGCCTTGATGCGCTCAGCCTGCTTGGCGCCGAAGTGCGCATCCACCGAGGCTGCAAATTTCGTGACCAATACCGGCATGCCCTCGGCGCGACGCTTGCGATGGCCGATCGGGAAATCCACCTGCACGCGCTCGCTGACGCTTCCGTCGCGAAACAACACCTGCACGGCATTGCCGATGTAGCGCTTGTCGGTGGCGTAGTAGTCGTGCGTGAACGTCGGGTTCTCGCGCACCTGCATTTTGGCGCGCAGCGCGTCGATGCGCGCATCGGCGGCGATGCGGTCCTCGTAGTCCGCCGCGGTGAGGCGCCCGAAAATCAGCGGCACCGCGACCATGTACTGGATGCAGTGATCGCGGTCGGCGGGATTGCCGAGCGGTCCGGTCTTGTCGATGATGCGCACGGCCGGCTCCTGGGTCTCGATGAGGACGCGTTCGATGTCGGCGAGCCGATCCTTCACCTGCAGATGCAGGCTCATCGCCGCCTCGACCGCGGTCTGGGCGTGAAACTCCGCCGGGTACGAGATCTTGAACAGCACGTTCTCCATGACGTAGCTGCCGAAGGGCTGCGGCAGTGAGAACGGCCTGCCCTTGAAAAGCACTTCGTAGAAGCCCCAGGTCTTCGCCGACAGCGCCGACGGGTAACCCATCTCCCCGCTGAGCGCGATGAGCGCGTGGCGCACCGCGCGGCTGGTGGCATCGCCCGCCGCCCAGCTCTTGCGCGAGCCGGTGTTAGGGGCGTGCCGGTAGGTGCGCAGCGCCCCCCCATCGAGCCAGGCGTTGGAGACCGCGTTCACGACCTGCTCGGTGCTGGCGCCGAGCATGCTCGCTACCACCGCGGTCGAGGCGACGCGCACCAGCAGCACGTGATCGAGTCCCACGCGATTGAAGCTGTTCTCGAGCGCCAGCACCCCCTGGATCTCGTGCGCCTTGATCATGGCGGTGAGCACCTCGCGCACGCTCGGCGGAGTCTTGCCCGACATGACGGCGTTGCGCGCCAGGTAATCCGCCACCGCCAGAATGCCGCCGAGATTGTCCGAGGGGTGGCCCCACTCGGCGGCGAGCCAGGTGTCGTTGAAGTCCAGCCAGCGGATCATCGTGCCGATGTTGAAGGCCGCCTGCACCGGGTCGAGCTCGAGGGAGGTGCCCGGGACGCGCGCGCCGCCGGGCATGACCGCTCCTGGCACCACCGGACCCAGAAGCTTGCGGCACGCCGGATACTTCAGCGCCAGAAACCCGCAGCCGAGGGTGTCCATGAGGCAGTAGCGCGCGGTGTCGTACGCCGGCTCGCTGTGCACGGTGAAATTCCTGGCGTAGTCGGCAATGGCGCTGAGCACGGCGTCCGGTTGCGGACGCTGCGCCGACCTGGTGTCGTGTGCGGACATGTGGGGCGAGGGTTAGCGGCGCTGCTCGATGGGAACGAACTTGAGGTTCTCGGGGCCGGTGTAGTTGGCGGCCGGGCGGATGAGCTTGGCATCGACACGCTGCTCCATGACGTGCGCCGCCCAGCCGGTGGTGCGGGCGAGCACAAACAGCGGCGTGAACATCTCCTTCGGTACGCCCATCAGGTGATACGAGACCGCCGAGAACCAGTCGAGGTTGGCGAACAGCTTCTTGGTGTCGTGCATCACCGTCTCGATGCGCTCGGCGACTGCGAACATCTGCATGTCACCCGCCTCCTTCGCAAGGCCGCGGGCGATTTCCTTGATGATGGCGTTGCGCGGGTCGGCGATGGTGTACACCGGGTGCCCAAAGCCGATGATGACTTCGCGGTTCGCGACCCGGGCGCGGATGTCAGCGTCGGCCGCCTCGGGGGTGGCGTAGCGTTGCTGGATTTCGAATGCGGACTCGTTGGCACCGCCGTGCTTGGGCCCGCGCAGCGCGCCGATCGCCCCGGTAATGCAGGAGTGGATATCTGCGCCGGTGCCGGCGATGACGCGCGCCGCAAAAGTGGACGCGTTGAACTCGTGCTCGGCGTACAGGATCAGCGAGGTGTGCATGGCGCGCACCCACGAAGCCGGCGCAGCTTTGCGATGCAGCAGGTGCAGGAAGTGCCCACCGATCGAGTCGTCCGCGGTCTCGACCTGGATACGCTGGCCGCTGTGGCTGAAGTGATACCAATAGGCGAGCATCGAGCCGAGGGATGCGATCAGGCGGTCGGCGATGTCGCGTGCGCCGGGGGCGGCATGATCCTCCTTCTCCGGCAGCAGGCACCCCAAGACCGACACGCCGGTGCGCAGCACGTCCATCGGATGCGTCGCCGCCGGTAGGGCCTCGAGCACCGTGCGCACGGCGCCCGGCAGGCCGTGGAGCGACTTGAGTTTGGTCTTGTAGGCGCTGAGTTCGGCGCGGTTGGGGAGTTTCTCGTGGATCAGCAGGTGCGCGATCTCCTCGAACTCGCAGCGCGCGGCGATTTCCAGGATGTCGTAGCCGCGATAGTGCAGATCATTGCCGGTCTGACCGACAGTGCACAGCGCGGTGTTGCCCGCGGTCACGCCCGACAGCGCCACGGACTTCTTGGGCCTGAACCCGCTCGTCTCATTCATCGTTTACTTTCCCGAATAGCTCGTCGAGCTTCTTTTCGTACGCGTGGTAGCCGAGCACTTCGTAGAGCTCGGCGCGTGTCTGCATCAGATCGAGCACGCTCTTCTGCGTGCCGTGCCGGCGGATCGCCCCGTACACCGCGACTGCAGCCTTGGCGGCGGCGCGAAATGCGGACAGCGGATACAACACCAGGCGCACGCCCGCGCTACCCAGTTCCGCGCTGCTGAACAGCGGCGTCTGGCCGAACTCGGTAATGTTGGCGAGCACCGGCACGCCGACGCTCGCGGCAAATTGCCGGTACTCATCGAGCGTCGTCAGGGCTTCCGCGAAGATCATGTCGGCGCCGGCTTCGACATACGCCGCGGCACGTTCCAGCGCCGCGTTCTGCCCCTCCACCGCATGCGCGTCGGTGCGCGCCATGATGACGAACTCGCGGTCGGTGCGTGCGTCGACCGCCGCCTTGAGGCGATCGACCATCTCAGCGGCGGACACCAGCGCCTTGCCGGGCCGGTGGCCGCAGCGCTTGGCCGACACCTGATCCTCCAGATGCATGCCGGCGGCCCCGCAGCGGATGAGCTCCACGCAGGTCCTGGCGATGTTGAAGGCGGCACCCCAACCGGTATCGGCATCGACCAGCAGCGGCAGCGGGCACGCGCCACTGATTCGCCGCACGTCGTCGCACACCTCATTGCGCGAGGTGATGCCGAGGTCCGGCAGCCCGAAGGACGCATTGGCGACGCCGGCACCGGACAGGTAGATTGCCCGAAAGCCCGCGCCCTGCGCCAGCAGCGCCGCATAGGCGTTGATCGTCCCGACGACCTGCAGGGGACGCTCCGCCTCGACCGCCGCCCGCAGGCGTGCGCCGGCGCTGACTGATCGTTCCGACATGCTCAGGACCTCGAAAGGGCACCGATATTCTATAGGATCGGTCGTCCTTTCAGGCGATGCGCACCACGGTGCGGCCGGTGACACGGCCTTCGAGGTAAGCGGGAAACGCGCCGGGCAGCTCATCGAAGGCGATCGTGCGCGTGACGATCTGCTCGAGGTGCCGGGGTCGCAAGTCCGTGGCGATGCGCTTCCAGACCGCCAGCCGCCACTCGCGCCGAGTTGCGGCGGAGTTGATGCCGAGCAGGGCCACGCCGCGCAGGATGAAGGGCATCACGGTCGTCTTGAGTTCCGCGCTGCTCGCCATGCCGATGCTGGCGATGTTGCCCCAGAAGTCCACGGTGCGCGTGAGCCAGGCGAGAACCTCGCCGCCCAGATTGTCGATGGCGCCGGCGAAGCGGGCATTCTCCAAGGGCCGGGAGCCCAGATTGAGATCCTGGCGGGCGAGGACCTCCGTCGCACCGAGCGCTTTCAGGTAGTCCCCCGCGGTGGCCTTGCCGCTGACGGCGAGGACCCGATAGCCGCGGGTGGCGAGCATGTCGACGGCGATGCTGCCCACGCCTCCTGAGGCGCCGGTGACCGCGATCGGCCCCTGGTCCGGGGACTGGCCGTTCTGTTCCATACGGTGAATGGCGAGAGCCGCGGTGAAGCCTGCGGTGCCGAGCGCCATGGCGGTGAAGGCATCGAGTCCTTGCGGCAGCGCAATCACCCAGTCTCCCGGTACGCGCGCGAACTGCGCGTAGCCGCCGTCGTGCGTCTCCGACAGTCCGCAACCGGTCACCAGCACCGCCTCGCCCGCTCGGTAGCGCGCATCGCTCGAGCTCTCGACGACGCCCGCAAGGTCGATGCCGCCGACCAGCGGATAGCGACGCACGATCTTGCCGGCCCCGGTCGCGGCGAGCGCGTCCTTGTAGTTGATGCCGGAGTAGCTGACGCGGATCACGACCTCCCCGGGAGCGAGGTCATCGAGCGTGACAGCCTCGAAGCGGG
>DASWUP010000264.1:0-2102 GCA_036401635.1 Steroidobacteraceae bacterium | reverse complement strand
CACCAACATCGCGGTGCTCGAAAAAGGCTGGATCGGTGGCGGCAATACCGGCCGCAACACCACCATCATCCGTTCCAACTACCTGTTTGCCGAAAGCGCCGCCCTCTACGATCACGCCGTGAAACTGTGGGAGGGCCTGTCGCAGGTCCTCAACTACAACGTCATGTTCTCGCAACGCGGCGTCATGATGCTCGCGCACACCGTGCACGATATGCAGGTCGCCAAGCGTCACGTGCACGCCAACCGCGCCGCCGGTGTCGACAACGAATGGCTGACGCCCGCGCAAGCCAAGGCCTTCTGCCCGCCGCTGAACATTAGCGACATTCGCTATCCGGTGCTCGGAGCCGCGCTGCAGCGCCGCGGCGGGACCGCACGTCACGACGCCGTGGCGTGGGGCTACGCGCGCGCGGCCGACGCGCTCGGTGTCGACATCATCGAAAACTGCGAGGTGACCGGCATCCGCCGCGATGCCAGCGGCGCGGTCGAGGGCGTCGAGACCACGCGCGGCACGATTCGCGCCCCGCGCGTCGGGGTAGCCGCTGCGGGCCACACCAGCGTCATCATGAAAATGGCCGGCATCAGGCTGCCGCTGGAGAGCTACCCGCTGCAGGCGCTGGTGTCGGAGCCCGTCAAGCCGATATTCCCGTGCGTGGTCATGTCCAACACCATCCACGCCTACATCAGTCAATCGGACAAGGGCGAGCTCGTCATCGGCGCCGGTACCGATGCCTACACCTCCTACACCCAGCGCGGTGGGCTGCACATCACGAGCCACGCACTGGAGGCGATCTGCGAGCTCTTTCCCATGTTCCGCCGACTGAAGATGCTGCGCAGCTGGGGCGGCATCGTCGACGTAACGCCCGACCGCTCACCCATCATCGGCAAGACCCCGGTGCCAGGTCTGTACGTGAACTGCGGCTGGGGCACCGGCGGCTTCAAGGCCACTCCAGGCTCGGCGCACGTGTTTGCCTGGACCATCGCGCATGATGAGCCCCATGCCATCAATGCGCCCTTTACCCTCGAGCGCTTCCGCGACGGCAACCTCATCGACGAGGCGGCCGCGGCCGCCGTCGCGCACTGAAGGCGCCGTATGCTGCTCATCGAGTGTCCGTACTGCGGGGAGCGGCCCGAGCTGGAATTTGTCTACGGCGGTCAGGCGCACATCGCCCGCCCGGCGCAGCCCCAGGAACTGAGTGCGCAGCAATGGGCCGACTTTCTCTACCAGCGCGATAACACCCGCGGCGCGCACGCCGAGCGCTGGCGCCACACGCACGGCTGCGGCCGCTTCTTCAACGCGCTGCGCGATACCACGAATGATCACTTCCTCGCCACTTATAAGGCTGGCGAGGCGCCACCGACTGGGCTTAAGGTCCCGCGGTGAACGAGGGTCTGTCGTGATCGCCAGCCTGCGCACCGTGAGCGGCGGGCGCATCGAGCGCTCACGCGTGCTGCGCTTCAGCTTCGATGGTCGAGCGTACCTGGGCTGCGCCGGTGACACGCTCGCCTCGGCGCTGCTCGCGAGCGGTGTGCACCTCATGGGCCGCTCGTTCAAATACCACCGCCCGCGCGGCGTGCTGGCCGCGGGCAGCGAGGAGCCCAACGCGCTGGTCGCCGTGCGTCGCGATGCGGGCCGCTACACCCCGAACCTGCGTGCGACCCAGGTCGAGCTCTACGAGGGGCTCCAAGCCCAAAGCCAGAATCGCTCGCCGAGCCTCGCCTTCGACTTCGGAGCTGTGAACGATGTGCTCGCGCCGTTCATTCCGGCGGGCTTTTACTACAAGACCTTCATGTGGCCGCGACGCGCCTGGCAGACTCTCTACGAACCGCGCATCAGAGCCGCCGCGGGTCTCGGGCGCGCGCCTCGCGAGGCCGATCCTGACCGCTACGCCCAGCGTTACGCGCACTGCGATGTCCTCGTCGTCGGCGCAGGTCCCACAGGACTTGCCGCGGCAGCGGCCGCGGCAGCAGCCGGCGCGCGCGTCATACTCTGCGACGAGCAGTGCGAGTTCGGCGGCTCGCTGCTCGCAGAGAATGCGGCCGCGCCGCAGCTCGTGACGGGCCATCCGGCGCCGCAATGGATCACCGACACGCGCGCCGCGCTC
>DASWUP010000263.1:0-5280 GCA_036401635.1 Steroidobacteraceae bacterium | reverse complement strand
AAGGAAATGAGGCGCGGGTCAGCGGAATCCATCAGGGCCCGCAGGCTTCGGCCTGCAAAAAAGGCCGGATATAAACCTGCAGCCTGCGCCTGTCGATCATCACATCCACAACAACCTTGCGATCGGGAGGCGTCCATATAATCATCATGAACGCGCAGAACGGCAAAGTACCTTCAACCGCCACCCGGCGCTGGCGCTACCTGGCCGGGGCGCTCGGCGGCTTCCTGACCCTCGCGGTCGTGTACGGCGTGTATTGGGCGCAGGTTCTGCGCTATCACCAGAGCACCGACGACGCTTACGTCGGCGGCAACGTGGTGCAGATCACCCCGCAGATCTCCGGCACGGTGGTGGCAATCGGCGCCGATGACACCCAGTTCGTGAAGGCCGGCCAGGCGCTGGTGCGGCTCGATCAGGCCGATGCGAAGGTCGCGCTTGACCAGGCGGAGGCGCAACTCGCGCGCACGGTGCGCGACGTGCGCAACCTGTTCGCCACCAGCGCACAGCTCGAGGCCGCCGTACAGCAGCGCCACACCGACCTCACCGCCGCACAAAGCGATCTCGCGCGCCGGCGGATGCTCGGAACCTCGGGCGCGGTCTCGGGCGAGGAACTGCAGCACGCCACGGATGCGGTGAAGGCTGCGCAGGCGGGCTTGCTCGCGGCTCAGCAGCAGCTCGCCGCCAACCGCGCACGCGTAGACGGCACCACGCTCACGGATCATCCGCAGGTGCGCGACGCGGCGGCGGCCGTGCGCAACGCTTACCTCATCCTCGCACGCACCGAGTTGCCGGCGCCGGTGGCCGGTTTCGTGGCGCGGCGCAACGTGCAGCTCGGGCAGCGCGTGAGTCCGGGCACGGCGTTGATGGCGGTGGTGCCGCTGGATCAGGTGTGGGTCGACGCGAACTTCAAGGAGCCGCAGTTGCAACGGATGCGGGTCGGGCAGCCGGTGAGACTCACGGCCGATCTCTACGGCACGCGCGTGCTCTTTCACGGCTCGGTCGCAGGCTTTGGCGCCGGTACCGGTTCGGCCTTCGCGTTGTTGCCTGCCCAGAATGCGACCGGCAACTGGATCAAGATCGTGCAGCGTGTGCCGGTGCGCATCGCGCTCGATTCGCGGGAAGTGGCCGCACACCCGCTGCAGGTCGGGCTTTCCATGAAGGTCGACGTGGAGGTGAGCCGCGGCGGCTCGGGCGCGCGTCTGCCGCAGCTCACCAGCACCGCCGCGGCCTGGTCGACGGACGTGTTCGGCTCCAGTGATGCGCTGGCGGATGCGCGCGTGCACGCCATCATCGCTGCGAACCAGTCCGCCCCGATGCATGCGCTTGCTGCACGCACCGCGGCCGATGGCAACCTGCTCGCGAATGCGCATCTCGCGGGTGCCGCGCGGCATCTGCACTGAGCGCCGCAGGATCTGCAGGCCATGTCTGCCGAGAATGCTGACAGACCGGTGGCCGGCGGCGCCCCAGGCGGGGCGCCGGCCGCGCTGCCGCCGCTCACCGGTTCGAAGCTTGCGATCGGCACCATCGCGCTGTCGCTCGCGACCTTCATGAATGTGCTCGACACGTCGATCGCCAACGTGTCGATCCCCGCCATCGCCGGGGATCTCGGCGTCTCGCCCGATCAGGGCACCTGGGTGATCACTTCCTTTGGCGTGGCCAATGCGATATCGCTGCCCTTGACCGGCTGGCTGACGCGCCGCTTCGGGCAGGTGAAGCTGTTCACCGCCTCGGTGGTGCTGTTCGTCATCGCCTCCTTCCTGTGTGCGCTGGCGCCGAGTTTGTCGCTCCTCGTCCTGTTTCGGGTGCTGCAGGGCGCGGTCGCCGGCCCGATGATTCCCTTGTCGCAGTCGCTGCTGCTCGCGAGCTATCCCAAAAACCGCTCCGGCACGGCGCTCGCGATGTGGTCCATCACCACACTGGTGGCGCCGGTGGTGGGACCGGTGCTCGGCGGGTGGGTCACCGACAACATCTCCTGGCCGTGGATCTTCTACATCAACGTGCCGGTCGGCATTGCCGCTGCTTTCGCGACCTGGGCGATTTATCACAAGCGCGAGACCGCGACCGCGAAAGTGCGCGTCGATGCCGTGGGGCTGGGGCTGCTCATAATCTGGGTCGGCGCGATGCAGGTCCTGCTCGACAAGGGCAAGGATCTCGACTGGTTCAACTCCCCAACCATTGTTGCGCTCGCCTGCGTGGCGGTGGTGGCGTTCGTGATCTTCCTGATCTGGGAGCTGACCGAGGAGTATCCGATCGTTGACCTGTCGTTGTTCCGGGTGCGCAATTTCTCGGTGGCCACGCTCGCGATGTTGTTTGCTTACGGCCTGTTCTTCGGCAACGTGGTGCTGCTGCCGCTGTGGCTGCAGCAGTACATGGGTTACACCGCGACGCTCGCGGGGCTGGTGCTGGCCCCGGTGGGGATCCTGGCGATTCTTCTGAGTCCGGTAGTGGGGCGCTTCAACGACCGAGTCGATCCGCGCATCATGGTGACCATATCCTTCGCGGTGTTCTCGCTCGTGCTCTTCATGCGCGCGCATTTCAACACTGACGCCACCATCAGCACGCTGATGCTGCCGACCGTGATACAGGGCGCTGGCATGGCGGCGTTCTTCATTCCCCTAGTATCGATCTCGCTCTCAGGCCTGTCGCCGGAGCGTTTCCCAGCGGCCTCCGGGCTGTTCAACTTCGCGCGTATTACCGCGGGCTCCTTCGGAACCTCGATCACGACCACCGTGTGGGACCGGCGCGCGACGTTGCACCACGCCCAGCTGGTCGAGCACCTCACCTCCAACGATCCAGTCACCGCACAGGCGCTCGGCACTTTGCACGCCGGCGGCATGGGCACCGATCAGAGCTACGCGTTGCTCAACCGCGCGGTCGACTCGCAGGCGTTCATGCTGTCCGCGAACGACATCTTCTATGTGTCGGGGTTACTGTTCCTCGGCCTGATCTTCTTGGTGTGGCTGGCGCGGCCGTTACGCAGCGGCGCGGGCGCGGCGGCGGCCTCCGGAGCGCACTGACCGCCTAACGGGCCGCGCGCAGGATCCTCGGCGGCAGCAACCAGATGAGCTCGCCGCGCCCGGCGCGCGCCGCCCCCTGGAATGAGAGCAGGGCAACGCCCATTTTCCTGAGTTCGAACGCCGCAGCGCCCACGCCGCCCGGCAGGCACGCCGCAATCAGGCGGCCAAGACCGGGCTGGTGCCCGACCACCGCCATGCGTCCGCCCTGAGTGCGTGCGAGGAGCACCAGCAGCCCGTCCGGGGAGGCGCCAGGCAGCAGTTGCACGCACTGCGCCGCCGCGGGCCAGCCGGCGAACTGCGTGAGGATCGACGCGGTCTGCTGCGCGCGGCGCAGGGGGCTCACGAGCACGCGCAGCGGGTGTTCGGTGATGCGCTTAAGCCCCTGCGCCGCCTTGCTGGCGCGCGCCATGCCCTGAGGCGATAGCGGGCGCTCACCATCGTCCGGCCAGCGCCTCGTGTTGCGTTCGAAGGCAATGGCGTGTCGGACGACCAGCAGCTCCATGCGCGCGGACCCGCTGGTGTCAATGCTTGATCGGGCGCGGCTCCAGCTCGGGCGCGTGCTCCAGGCGGGCGGCGGCAATGGGCGCCTCAGCTGCGGGGGCGAGGCCGTTGTTCGCCTCACGGGCGCTATCACTCAATTCCTCGAGCTTCGTCCGCAACGCTCTCCAGCGCTTGCCTCGCACCTTGCGCCAGAACTGGCTGAGGGTCTTGCGCGCATCCGCGCTCGTGCGGGCGTGGTGCTCGGCGAGGCGACCCATCAGGAACAGCGTGCCGGGCGCAAGCCCATTAGCGGGGTCGGCGGCGAGAGCGGCCAGGCGATTCCTGGCCATGTAAGCATCCTGGTGCGCACCGAGCTTGTCCTGCAGACGGCGCAACGCCTTGAGCGCGTCGTCCGCGGGTTTGCCGAACATTCCGGCACCGCATTCGATCGCGTAGCGCAACTGCTTCGCGCGGCGCCGAACGAGATGGTAGTCCTCCATCGACGACTTGCTACGCAGCCTGCCGACCGACTTTCTGAGCTTGCGAAAGCGACGGCGTACGCGCTCGGGCATGACCAGCATCGCACGATCCGCGAACGCGCCATTGGCGGGTGAGGCTTGCGCGCTCGCGAGGGTGAGCGTTTCAAGCCAGCGCCGCGTGGGCTGGGAGTCGAGCGCACGGACCATTCGCGTGCGCGCCCGCACCCGCTCCGCCTCCAGGCGCGCCTGCAGAGGTTCTGCCGCGGTACGCTCGTGTTCGGGCAACGCGAGGCGGTAGCGGGCGAGCTCCGCGAGCTGCACATCCAGGTCGCGCGCCGCTCCCAGGGTGCGCAGCACGGTCTTGGCGGTTTTGCGCGCGTGCGAGAGCGCCATGGGCAGGTGCTGTTTGAACAGACCGAGTGTCGCGTCGATGCGGCGCGCGGTGACGCGCAGCTGGTGCAGCGCTTCCGAATCGTGCCCCAGGCGCGCGCCAGGTTCGTGCACGCGCCACGCGGCCAACAGCCGTCGCAACTCCACGAGCGCCACTTCGCTTGCCGTGGTGGCCATGTCGAACGCGGACAGGGCCCCAGCGCGCACAGCAGCGACAGCAGGTTTTTCCACCGGACTGCCCGCGGCAGCCGGTTCGCCCTGGCGGGCGGTAAGCGGACCCTTCATCGATGATCCAGTGAAATCGAGCTATTTTCAGCAGTGTAACAAAGGCGGAGCCCAAGGCGGTCTAGGGCCGGGACTTGGCCGCTCGCCGCTATGTCCGACTCGCCCGCCCATGGGCTCGCATGCTGCGCTATTGTCATCGGCCGGAGAGGTGCAAATTGACGCTCCTTGAGCCACTTCCGTATGATTCGCGCCCCCCGTGCGGCGGGGCAGGCTAGGGGCGCTGTGAAGTCGTGCCCGTAGCTCAGGCGGATAGAGCATCGGCCTTCTAAGCCGAGGGTCGCAGGTTCAAGTCCTGCCGGGCACGCCAGCCGCAGCGATGAGGGGCCGGACGGTGGACGTAGCTCAGTTGGTAGAGCCCCGGGTTGTGATCCCGGTTGTCGTGGGTTCGAGTCCCATCGTCCACCCCAGTTTGCCGGGCCGTTAGCTCAGCTGGTAGAGCAGGAGACTCTTAATCTCTTGGTCGTAGGTTCGATCCCTACACGGCCCACCAATTCAAAGGCTTATGGGCTAATTTCGCTGCCCTTCGTGAATGGCATGAAAACCAAGCACACCGTAAGCGCCGGAAGGGGATCCCCGGCTTAGACAGCGCGCATTAGACAGCGCGCAGCAAGGCAAGACTGCGAACGTCATTC
>DASWUP010000262.1:0-8789 GCA_036401635.1 Steroidobacteraceae bacterium | reverse complement strand
GGCGGTGATCCTGATCGATGCCCGCAAGGGCGTGCTCACTCAGACGCGCCGCCACAGTTTCCTGGTGCGGCTCCTCGGCATCTCGCGCGTGGTGCTGGCGATCAACAAGATGGATCTCGTCGGCTACTCACGCGCAAGCTTCGAGGCGATCCTCGCCGACTACCGTGCCTTCGCCGCGCGCATCGGGCTCACCGACATCACGCCGATGCCGCTCTCCGCGGTGTACGGCGACAACATCATTGCGCACGGCCCCAACATGCCCTGGTATGAGGGCCCGACGCTCATGCAGCACTTGGAGAGTGTCGAGGTCGATGCCAACCTTGCCGGCGCGGCGTTTCGGCTGCCGGTGCAGTGGGTGAACCGGCCGCACGCGGACTTCCGTGGCTTTGCCGGGCAGATCGTCAGCGGCAGCGTGAAGAAGGGCGATCGCATCCGCGTGTTACCCTCGGGCCGGGAGAGCCACGTCGCCCGTATCGTGACCGCGGGCGGGGATCTGGAGGCCGCGGTCGCCGGACAGTCGGTCACCCTCACGCTCGATTCCGAGATCGACGTCAGCCGCGGCGATGTCATCGCCGCGGGCGACGCACCGCCGCAGGTGGCCAACCAGTTCGAGGCGACCATCGTGTGGCTGCACGATGAGTCCATGCTGCAGGGGCGTGCCTACCTGATGAAGGCGGGCACGCGTACCGTCTCGGCGACCATCTCCCCGCTCAAGCACAAGATCAACGTCAACACCCTTGAGCACACGGCCGCCGAGCGGCTCGAGCTCAATGACATAGGCGTGTGTGAGCTGGAGCTCGACCGGGCGATCCCGTTCGAGCCCTACGGCGAGAATCGCTCGCTCGGCGCGTTCATTCTCATCGACCGCCTCACCAACAACACCGTGGGCGCCGGTCTCATCAACTTCGCGCTGCGGCGCTCGCAGAACGTGCACTGGCAGGCGCTGGACGTCGACAAGCAGGCGCGCTCACGGCAGAAGGGACAGAAGGCGTGCGTGCTGTGGCTCACGGGCCTCTCGGGCGCGGGCAAGTCCACCATCGCCAACCGCATCGAAAAAAGGCTCATCGCCGCCGGACACCACACCTATCTGCTCGACGGCGACAATGTCCGGCACGGGCTCAACAAGGACTTGGGTTTCACGGCCCAGGATCGGGTCGAGAACATCCGCCGCGTCGCCGAGGTGTCGAGACTCATGGTCGATGCGGGCCTCATCGTGCTCGTGTCCTTCATTTCACCGTTCCGCTCCGAGCGGCGCATGGCACGCGAGCTGTTCGCTCCTGGGGAGTTCTTCGAGGTGTTCGTGGACACGCCGCTGGCCGAAGCCGAGCGGCGCGACGTGAAGGGGTTGTACAAGAAGGCGCGCCGCGGCGAGCTCAAGAACTTCACCGGCATCGACTCGCCGTACGAGGCTCCCGAGAACCCGGAGATCCGCATCGACACCACCACGCTGAATCCGGAGCAAGCGGCCGAGCAGGTCGTCGCGCACCTGGAAGCCCTCAAAGTGACAGGCGGCGCATGAGTGCCGCGTCGCCGCAGCTGCTGGCGCGCGTGGCGGACATTGCGCGGCGGGCGGGGCGTGAGATCCTCGAGATCTACGCGTCCGGTGAGTTTGCCGCGCGGACCAAGGCCGACGCATCCCCGCTCACCGCTGCGGATCTGAGTGCGCATCGGCTCATTCTCGATTCGCTGCGCGAGCTCACGCCTGACATACCGGTGCTGTCCGAGGAGGCGGTGGACACGCCGTTCGCGCAGCGCTCGCGGTGGCGGCGTTACTGGCTGGTGGATCCGCTCGACGGCACCAAGGAATTTCTGTCGCGCAACGGTCAGTTCACCGTGAATATCGCCCTCATCGACGGGCATGCGCCGGCGCTGGGCGTGGTGCACGTTCCGGTGACGGACACGAGCTACCGGGGCTTGCCGGGCTTCGGCGCGTGGCGGCAGAAATCCACCGCCCCCTCGCAGGAGATTCACGTACAGGCGCGAGCCAGCTCGCCGCTGCGAGTCGTGGGCAGTCGCTCGCACCGTGGCGATTCACTTGATGCGTTTCTCGCGCGAGTCGGACCGCACGAGCTGGTCCCCGTCGGCAGCTCGTTGAAATTCTGCATGGTCGCCGAGGGCGCGGCGGATGTGTACCCGCGTCTGGGGCCCACCAGCGAGTGGGACACGGCGGCCGCGCACGCGGTCGTGACAGGCGCGGGCGGCAGGGTGAGCCGCTTGGACGGTGCGGCGCTTGAGTACAACACCCGCGAAGAGCTGCTGAACCCGTTCTTCGTGGCCTACGGACCTCGAGATCGTGACTGGCTCGCGCTCCTGCGCTGACCATCGATCATTTGCGTAATTTTGAGCGCCGGTGATATCGAATTCTGCTTGCAGGAAGGCTCTCGAGAGCTTAATCTCGCAAATCTGAGGTGCGAATTCCTCTCGATTCCTGCAGCGCCGCTCAGGGTGGCCGCCGCGCTCACACTCTCTTTAATTAATACGGCGGGGGTATAGATGTACCTGCGCGCGCCCTCGCAAAAGGCGCGTGACGACTCTGTCAAGGGCAAGGAGACGGCGAAATGAGCAACGAGGCCTACATCATTGGCGCGGCGCGCACCCCGACCGGGCGCAAGAAGGGGAGCCTCGCGGCGGTGCACGGCGCGGATCTCGGCGCCCACGCCATCAAGGCGCTCCTCGAGCGCACCGGCGTGGATCCTGCAGAGATCGATGACGTCGTCTTCGGCTGTGTCGATCAGGTGGGACCGCTCGCGGGCGACATTGCGCGCACCTGTTGGCTGGCGGCGGGCTTGCCCGAGCATGTTCCCGGCACCACCGTAGACCGACAATGCGGCTCATCGCAGCAGGCCGTGCACTTTGCGGCGCAGGGCGTCATGAGCGGAACGCAGGACCTGGTCATTGCCGGTGGCGTACAGACCATGAACCAGATTCCCCTCGGGGCGGCGATGCTCGCGGGCCGCGCGTTCGGTCACCCTGACCCCTTCAGCGGTTCACGCGGTTGGCGCGAACGCTATGGCACCCAGGAGGTGTCCCAGTTCCGCGCTGCGGAAATGATCGCCGCGAAATGGAATATCACCCGCCGGCAGATGGAGGAATTCGCACTCGAGAGCAATCGGCGCGCGCTTGAGGCCATCGAGCGCGGCTTCTTCACCCGCGAAATAGCTCCCCTGAACGGCCTTGAGCAGGATGAAACGCCGCGCGTGGGCACCACGCTCGAGAAGATGGCGATGCTCGAGCCGCTCACGCCCGGTGGCCGTATCACTGCGGCGGTGTCCAGCCAGATCGGCGATGGCGCCGCGGCGCTGCTGGTTGCCTCGCAGGGCGCCGTCAGGCGCCTGAAGCTCAAGCCGCGCGCGCGCATTCACCATCTCTCGCTGCGGGGCGCCGATCCCATCCTGATGCTGACCGCGCCCATTCCGGCGACCCAGCACGCGCTGTCCAAGAGCGGACTGAAACTCGCCGACATCGATCTGGTGGAGATCAACGAAGCCTTCGCCGCGGTGGTGCTCGCCTGGCAACGGGACCTGGACGCGGATCCTGCGCGGGTCAACGTCAACGGTGGCGCGATTGCCCTGGGCCACCCGCTCGGGGCGACCGGTGCGAAGCTCATGACGTCTCTGCTTCACGAGCTGGAACGGCGCGGCGCGCGCTATGGCCTGCAGACCATGTGCGAGGGGGGCGGCCAGGCGAACGTGACTATCCTCGAGAGGGTCTGACGGGCAAGTCGTGCCAGCGGAATTCCAGTGTGTGAAACCATGACTGTCCCGCGCACCGGCGCGCGGTGTAGCGCGTGAGTGGCGCTGCACAGGAATACCAGCTCGACGACCTCGACCGTCGCATAATCGCGGCGCTCAAGGCCGACGGGCGCAGCACCAATCAGCGCATCGCGCGCAGCCTGCGCATCTCCGCGGCTACCGTGGGCGCGCGCATCCGCCGCCTCGAGGATATGAACGCCATGCGTGTCGTGGCCGTGACCGATTTTGAGGCCCTCGGCTACAAGCTACTGCTGGCCATCGGCATCGAGGTGCAGGAGCGGCCGGCGCAGGAAGTAGCGCAGGAACTCGCGGCGCTCCCGGAAGTATTGGCCGCGCATCTGGTCAGCGGTGCGCGCGATGTCGAGATCCTGGTGGCGCTGCACGATCTGGAAGAACTGCAGACGTTCCTGCTGCGCGACGTGGCGAAGATCCGCGGCATTCGCACGCTCGCGGCCGGGATTGCGGCGGACGTGATCAAGTACGAGCTTGACCGGGCGCCGATCTCATGAAGAGTGCACTACCCAGCCTCGACGAGCTTGATCGGCGGATCGTCGAGCGTCTGTCGGTGGATGCGCGGGTGAGCAACCGGCAGATCGCCGCGCAGCTCGGCGTCACCGAAGGCACCATCCGTGGCCGCATCCACCGCCTGGAAAAGGGGGGCGCGATCCGTCTCACTGCGGTCACGAACCTCGCGTTCGCGGGCTCTCCCAAGGTGGTGTTGATCGGCATCCAGGCACACCACGGTGAACTCAAGGCGCTATGTCAGAAGCTTGCCACCATGCCCGAGATCGACTGCGTCATCCTGATGCTCGGGCGGTTCGACATTCTCGCGATCGGGTTGTTCGCCGCGCTCGAGGATATCGTGGAGCTCACCAACAACCGCATTCTCACTCTGCCGGGCGTGCGGCACGTCGAGACCTCGATTGCGGTGAAGACGCTCAAGTACGATCACCGTGCGGCCAGGATTACCTCCGTGCGTCGCAGCGCCAGCAAGCCGCGACCGGCGTGAATGGCGCGCCGCGAAGCGGCGGTGCTTGGCGGTTCGCTCGTAGGTGGGTTACGCGGGGACAGCCGCAGCTTCAGATCTCTTCCGGGATGATGCGCGCCACCACCCCGCCAATGTTGGTCCTGGTGCCTTGGCGTTCGGAAGTCTGGCGCACATATTCAGTGAAGATCTGATAGTGGACCACGTGACGAAATCTCAACTCCCGCTCCACCGGCCAGTCGGTGAAGCTCTCCGCGGCGCGCAGGACGACCTCAGCTGCTCTGGAGCTGTCTGCCCCGAGACGCCGCGCGACCACGGCCTCGTACAGCAATCGACCGCTTGAGTCCGGGTGCTCGCGCCGCTCAAGCTGGTACAGTTCCAGCAGTTGCCTGCTCGCCTGCGTGGCGTAGTGCCGTTCGTCGTACGCGACGAACACGCCGAGATTGCGCGCAAATTGCCGCAGCCGGCCGAGCAAGGCGAATTTCTTCATTTTTCCAGTGGCGTTCAGCGGCAGCTGTGCGACGATCTTAACGGATCGTTGGCGAGTCGCCGCGCGCTTTTTCAGAACTTGAACGTGGACAGCAGCAGGCTCGTCTCGGTCTGGGAGATCCCCTCGATCAGGCGGATGCGCGCCAGCACGCGATCGAAACCCTCGAGACTGTCGGCGCGCAGCTCGGCCACGATGTCCCAGCGCCCGTTGGTACTGTGCAGCGCGGCCACGGCCGGATCCCCGCGCAGCGCTTTGATCACCGCATCGACCTGGTTGCCTTCGACCGCGACGGTCATGAAGGCGCGCATGCGCTGCTCCTCCACATCGGGCTTCAGGCGCACCGTGTAACCGACGATGGTGCCGTTGGTGGCAAGCCGCGCCATGCGGTTCTGCACCGTCCCGCGCGCGACACCGAGCGCCTTCGCCAGCGAGGCGACCGAGGCGCGGGCATCGTTGCGCAGCAGACCGATCAGCTGGCGGTCGGTGTCATCCATGTCATTCAAACCTCCTGGGCGACTATATAGCACAAACGCCAATTCGTGCTGTCATTATGATCAAAGTACTGCTAATTATGAGCAAGTTTTTGGCTTTATTTTGGTTGCGGGTCGTCAGACCATGCTAGGGGCCGAGCGCCCTTCAGAGCCCCCGAGGGCCCCCGACGGAGAGCAATCATGGTCGATTTCATCGGTATCGAGCGCATCCAGGAGCTCGTCGCCCGCCGCGGTGCGGCGCGCTTCATTGAGGAGCTCGCCGCGGAGATCGAGGCGGATTTCCTGCGCTGGAGCGCGTTCCACAAGTCCGCGCGCCACGCGACGCATTCGCCGCTGGGCGTGATCGAGCTCATGCCGGCCTCGGACGGGCGACTGTATGCGTTCAAGTACGTGAACGGCCACCCGAAGAACACCGCCGTGGGACTGCTCACGGTGACGGCGTTCGGCGTGCTCGCAGATGTTCAGACCGGCTACCCGCTGCTGCTATCGGAGCTGACGCTCACCACCGCGCTGCGCACGGCTGCGACCTCGGCCCTTGCGGCCCGCCGCATGGCGCGCGCGGGCAGCCGCGTGATGGCGCTCATCGGTAACGGCGCGCAGAGCGAATTCCAGACCATCGCCTTCCATCACATGCTCGGCATGCGCGAAGTGCGCCTGTACGACACCGATCCCGGCGCCACCGACAAGCTGGAACGCAATCTGGCGCGCCTGCATCTGCCGCACCTCAATATTGTGCGCTGTGCCTCGACCGCGGCGGCGGTGCAGGGGGCAGACATCGTCACCACGGTCACGGCCGACAAGTGCAACGCCACGATTCTGACGCCGGAGATGATCAGCGCCGGCGTACACTTGAACGCGGTCGGTGGCGATTGCCCGGGCAAGACCGAACTGCATCCGGACATCCTGTTGCGTCAGGATGCGCGCGTGGTGGTGGAGTACGAGCCCCAGTCGCGCATCGAGGGCGAGATCCAGCAGATGAACGCGGCCTTCCCCGTCATCGAGCTCACCCGGGTGCTCGCCGGGCAGGTGCCCGGGCGCGAAAGCGATCGCGACGTCACGATTTTCGACTCGGTGGGATTTGCGCTGGAGGATTTTTCTTCCCTGCACTACCTGCTGCGCATTCATCACGAGGAGCGCGGCGCGCAGCAGCAGATCGATCTGTTGCCGGATCTGGAAGATCCGAAGGACCTGTTCGCGCTGCTGTCGCCCGAGCCGCAAAAGCGCGCGGCGCGCCCCGGAGTGGCGGCGTGAGCGCCCGACGCGCCGCGACGCTCATCGGCGCGCCCACGGACGTGGGCGCGGCGGATCGTGGCGCGTCCATGGGACCGGAGGCCCTGCGCGTAGCGGGACTCGCCACTGCGTTGCGTGAGCGCGAGCTGGAGGTGCTGGATCTCGGTAACCTGAACGGACCGGGAAATCCCTGGGAGCCGCCGCAGGGCGGCTACCGGCATCTGCCGCAGGTGGCGCGCTGGAATGAGCTGGTGCATGAAGCGGTGTACGCGCAACTGCAGCAGGGCCGCCTGCCGATCCTCCTGGGGGGCGATCATTGCCTGGGAATCGGCTCGATCAGCGCGGTGGCGCGCCACTGCCGCGAGCACGGCAGGAAGCTGCGGGTGCTGTGGCTCGATGCGCATGCCGATTTCAACACCAGCGAGCTGTCCCCGAGCGGCAATGTCCATGGCATGCCGATGGCCTGCCTGTGCGGGTTCGGACCGCGTGAGTTGACCGAGCTCGGCGGAGTATCGCCCGCCATTCAACCCTCGTGGGTGCGTCAGGTCGGCATCCGCAGCGTCGATGCGGGTGAGAAGCGCTTCGTCCACGCGCAGGGGCTCGACGTGTTCGACATGCGCCACGTGGATGAGATGGGCATGCGTGAAACCATGGAAGAAGCGCTCGCCGGACTCGACAACGACACCCACCTGCATGTGAGCTTCGACGTCGACTTCCTCGATCCTGAAATCGCGCCAGGCGTGGGCACGCAGGTACCCGGTGGCCCAACCTACCGCGAGGCGCAGTTGTGCATGGAAATGATCGCCGACACGCACCGCCTGGCTTCGCTGGACGTCGTCGAGCTGAACCCGGCGTTCGACGTGCACAACAAGACCGCGGTGCTCGCCGTCGATCTCATCGAATCGCTGTTCGGCAAGAGCACGCTGGTACGCCGGCCGGTGTGGCGCCGACCGGCCGAGAGCCGTACCGCGGCGCCCGCGCGCCGGCGAGGCGGTACGCGTCCGACGATTGATCACGCTTAGGCGGCAGCGCCCGCGTGGGCGCGTTGCAATTACCCAGGGTCAGCCGCATCATGCGTGGACGCGCTGCAGCACCCTTCTCGGTGTCAGCAGACTGAACAACAATCAGGCGCCCTCGCCAAGCGGGGGTGGAAGGTGAGAAATCCATGGCCGATAGCGTCTACAAGATCGTCGAGCTGGTCGGGACCAGCACCGAGTCCTGGGAGAAGGCCGCGGGCGCCGCGGTCACCCAGGCTGCCAAGAGCCTGCGAGACCTGCGCATCGTCGAGGTGATTCAGCTGGACATGCAGTGCGAGAACGGCAAGGTGAAGGCGTACCGCGCGAAGGTGAAGCTCTCCTTCAAGTTTGAAGGCAAGAAATAGCGTCGCGGCCGCTCGGGTGCAGGAATCGAGTCGTTAACGCGCGGCGGCAGCGTGCGCGGCGCGCTGCAATGCGGCGCGCGCCAGCAGGCGCGTGGAGTCGAGAGTTGGCAGCGGGGAGTTCGTGTCGTTCATGATCAGCGGGATCTCCGTGCAGCCGAGCACCGCCGCATCACAGCCCTCGTCCCTCATGCGACCCATGACCCGCTGGAAGTAAGCGATTGCTTCGGGCCGGAAAACCCCGGCAACCAGTTCCTCGAAGATGATGCGATTGATTTCGGCGCGTTCCGCGGGGTTGGGCCGCAGGTACTCGAGGCCGCGCGCGGTCAGCTTTTCGGGATAGACCTCGCCGTCGACCAGATAACGGGTTCCGGTGATACCGAGCCTGCGAAACCCGCGTTCGGCGGCCTGCGCCGCGACCACCTCCGCGATATGCAGCCATGGCAGGGGTGAGCGTCTGGTC
>DASWUP010000261.1:0-5575 GCA_036401635.1 Steroidobacteraceae bacterium | reverse complement strand
GGGTCCCTTCAGGAAGAGGCGGTGACGGTAAACTTGCGGGAGCGGCTGTACGCGCTGCTCGAGCCGCTGCTCGGGCGGCTCGGCTATGAACTGGTCGAGCTCGAGTACGCCCCGAGCCACACGCGTGCCGCGCTGCGGCTCTTTATTGATGCGCCCGCGGGCGTGGGCCTCGATGACTGTGAGCGGGTGAGCCGCGAGGTTGCCGCGCTGCTCGACGTCGAGGATCCGATCCCCGCCGCCTACACACTGGAGGTGTCCTCGCCGGGTTTTGACCGCCTGCTGCGCACCCAGGCGCACTTCGGGCGCTTCGTAGGCTCGCGGGTGTTCGTCGAGTTGAAGGAGCCGCGCGCCGGGCGTCGGCGCTACACCGGAAAGTTGCTGACCGTTGACGAGGCCGGCATCGCGCTCGAGGTCGAGCGCGAGCGCGTGGCGGTGGCGTTCGCGGATATCGGCAAGGCAAGGCTTGCGTCTTAAGAGGTACGCAGCACAGTGAACAAAGAGATTCTGATGGTGGTCGATGCCGTCTCCAACGAGAAGGGCGTCGACAAGGAAGTGATTTTCGAGGCGCTCGAAGCCGCGCTCGCGTCCGCGACCCGCAAGAAGCACGGCGAGGAGTGGGACGCGCGCGTGTCGATCGACCGCAAGAGCGGCGACTACGAGACTTTCCGGCGCTGGAAGGTGTTCGCCGACGACTCCAAGGAACTCGAGGTCCCGGAGCGCGAGCTCAGACTCGAGGACGCCCTCGAGCTCGACCCGAAGGCGGAAGTGGGCGGCTATGTCGAGCAGCCGATCGAGTCGGTGGCCTTCGGGCGCATCGCAGCCCAGCAGGCCAAGCAGGTGATCGTGCAGAAGGTGCGCGAGGCCGAGCGCGCCCAGGTCGTGGATGCCTACCGCGACCGCGTGGGGACGCTGGTGAGCGGGGTGGTGAAGCGCGTCGATCGTAACGGCATTTACATTGACCTGGGCGGCAACGCCGAAGGGTTCGTGCCGCGCACCGACATGATCCCGCGCGAGCAGGCCAAGCCCCAGGATCGCATCAAGGCGTTCCTCAAGGAAGTGCGCTCCGAGCCGCGCGGCCCGCAGCTGTTCCTCACCCGCACCGCGCCCGAGTTCCTGATCGAGCTCTTCAAGCTCGAGGTTCCGGAGGTCGGACAGGGTCTCATCCAGATCCTGGGCGCGGCGCGCGATCCGGGCGTGCGCGCCAAGATCGCGGTGAAGAGCAACGACCCGCGCATCGATCCGGTCGGCGCCTGCGTCGGCATGCGCGGCTCGCGCGTGCAGGCGGTATCCAACGAGATTGCCGGTGAGCGCGTCGACATCATCCCGCATGTCGACAACCCGGCGCAGTTCGTGATCAACGCCATGTCTCCCGCCGAGGTCATGTCGATCGTCGTGGACGAGGACTCGCACAGCATGGACATCGCGGTGTCCGAGGAGAAGCTGTCGCAGGCCATCGGCCGCGGTGGCCAGAACATCCGCCTCGCCAGCCAGCTGACCGGGTGGGATCTAAATGTGATGACCGAATCCGACGCCGAGGCAAAGAGCGAGACGGAGGCCAAGGAGCTGGTGCAGAACTTCATGAAGCAGCTCGACGTCGACGAGGACGTGGCGACCATCCTGGCGCAGGAAGGTTTCTCCACCATCGAGGAGATCGCCTACGTGCCGCAGGCGGAGCTCGCCGCCATCCAGGAGTTCGACGAGGCCATGGTCAAGGAGCTGCGCAACCGCGCGCGCGACGTGCTGCTTACGCAGGCGATCGCCAGCGAGGAGACGCTCGATCAGTCGATGCCGGCGGATGATCTGCTGCTGCTCGAGGGCATGAGCCCGGACCTGGCGCTGACGCTGGCCAGGCGCGGCGTGCGTACCCGCGAGGATCTCGCCGAGCAGTCGGTGGATGAGCTGGCGGACATCGAAGGGCTCGCCGCCGACAAGGCGGCCACGCTCATCATGACCGCGCGCGCACCGTGGTTCGAGGCGGGTAACTGACGGAAACGGGACGAGGGTTCAAGCGTATGGCGGAAGTGAGTGTTTCCCAGTTTGCCGAGGTGCTCAAGGTGCCGGTGGACCGCTTGCTGGTGCAGCTCGACCAGGCCGGCATCAAGGTGTCGGGTCCGGACGCGCGCATCAGCGATGACGCCAAGCTCGAGTTGCTCACGCACCTGCGGCGCAGCCATGGCAGTGAAGCCGAGAGCGACGGCGCGCCGCGCAAGATCACCCTGCGGCGCAAGACCCAAAGCGAGCTGAAGCTCGCGAGCGTGCAGGGGCGCGCGCGCACCGTCAATGTCGAGGTGCGCCGCAAACGCACCTACATCAAGCGCGACGTGCTCCAGGAGCAGGCGCGCGCGCAGCAGGACGAACTCGACCATCGACGCCATGAAGCCGAGGCGGCGGCGCGCGCCGAGACTGAGCGCGCCGAAGCCGAGCGCCGCGAGCGCGAGCGGCTCGAGGCGGAAAACCGCCGCCGCGTCGAGGAAGAGGAAACCCGCCGGCGGACCCAGGAGGACGCGCGCCGGGTGGCCGAACAACGCAGCCGCGACGACGAGGCGCGGCGCACCCGCGAGCGCGAAGAGCACGAGCGGCGCACCGGCGAGCGCGAGCGCCCGCAGCCGATCACCCCGCCGCCGGCAGCGCGCGAACGCCCGAGCGCTGCGCCCGCCGCGCCTGCGGTGGACGACAAACACACGCGCTATGGGCGCCAGGAGCTGCACGTCGCCGGCGACGTCAGCTCGCGCTACAAGAAAAAGCGCCGTGCCAAGGCGCGCCCCGTTCCGGCATCCGCCGAGGGTCGTCACGGATTCGAGATGCCGACCGCGCCGGTGGTGCACGAGGTCGGCATCGGCGAGAGCGTCACGGTGGCAGAGCTTGCGCAGAAGATGGCGGTCAAGGCGACCGAGGTCATCAAGGCGCTGATGAACATGGGCGTAATGGCCACCATCAACCAGCCGATCGACCAGGACACCGCGGTGCTGGTGGTCGAAGAGATGGGCCATACGCCCAAGGTTCTCAAGGAGAATCAGATCGAGCAGGACCTGCAGGGCGTGCAGGCCGAGGCGCAGGTGGAGCCGCGCCCGCCGGTGGTCACCGTCATGGGTCACGTCGACCACGGCAAGACCTCGCTCCTCGATTATATCCGCAGCACCAAGGTAGCTGCGGGCGAGGCCGGCGGCATCACCCAGCACATCGGCGCCTATCACGTCGAGACCCCGAAAGGCGTCATCACCTTCCTGGATACTCCCGGCCACGCCGCATTCACTGCGATGCGCGCGCGCGGCGCCAAGGCCACCGACATCGTAGTGCTGGTGGTCGCCGCCGACGACGGCGTGATGCCGCAGACCATCGAGGCCATCCAGCACGCGCGCGCGGCCAACGTGCCGATCGTCGTGGCCGTGAACAAGATTGACAAGAGCGACGCGGACCCCGACCGCGTGCGCACCGAGTTGTCCAAGCACGAGGTCATCTCCGAACAATGGGGCGGGCAGAACATGTTCGTCAGCGTATCGGCGCGCACCGGTCAGGGGATCGATCAGCTGCTGGAAGCGATCCTGCTGCAGGCGGAAGTGCTGGAGCTGAGTGCGCCGCGCAACGGGCTCGCTTCCGGGGTCGTGATCGAATCGAGCGTGGAAAAGGGGCGCGGCGCGGTGGCGACCGTCCTGGTGAAGAAGGGCACGCTGCGTATGGGTGATCCGATCATCGCCGGCTCCGAGTACGGGCGCGTGCGCGCGATGTTCGACGAGAACGGCAAGCCGGTAACGGAGGCTCCGCCGTCCATGCCGGTCGTGGTGCTCGGCCTGGCGAGCGCCCCGAACGCAGGCGATGAGCTGCTCGCCGTGGAGAGCGAGCGCAAGGCGCGCGAAGTGGCTTTGTACCGCCAGGGCAAGTTCCGCGACGTGAAGCTCGCGCGCCAGAGCACCCGTGCCGAGGACGCGTTCTCGCAGATGGGGGAGGCGAAAGCCGGCGTGGTGTCGGTGCTCATCAAGGCCGACGTGCAGGGCAGCGCCGAAGCGCTGCGCGATGCGCTCACCAAGCTGTCCACCGAGGAGGTGCAGGTGAAGGTGATCGCGAGCGGCCTGGGCGGCATCACGGTCTCCGATGTGCAGCTCGCGGCCGCCTCCAAGGCGCTGGTCATCGGCTTCAACGTGCGCGCCGATGCCGGCGCGCGTGAGGCGGTCAAGGAGACCGGCGTCGAGGTGCGCTACTACAGCATCATTTACGAAGCCATCGACGACGTGAAGCAGATGATGTCCGGCATGCTGCAGCCGGAAGTCAAGGAGCAGATCGTGGGCGTGGCGCAGGTACGCGAGGTGTTCCGCTCGAGCAAGTTCGGGGTGGTGGCCGGCTGCCTGGTGACGGAGGGCGCCGTACGGCGCAACCACCCGATTCGCGTGCTGCGTGACAACGTGGTGATCTTCGAGGGAGCGCTCGAGTCGCTGCGCCGCTTCAAGGACGACGTGGGCGAGGTGCGCGCCGGCACCGAGTGTGGCATCGGCGTGAAGAACTACCAGGACGTGCGCGTCGGCGATCAGATCGAATGCTTTGCGCGCGTCGAGGTCGCGAGAACGCTGCAGTAATGCCGCCAGCCCGCACCCAACGCATCGAATCGGAGATCCAGCGCGTACTGGCGGCGCTGATCGCGCGCGAGGTGAAGGATCCGCGCGTCGGCAACGTGACCATCACGGCCGTGAGCGTCGCCGCCGACATGGGTACGGCGCGCGTGTTCTTCACCCCGTTTGCATCGCCTCACCCGCCGCAGGAGGTGCGCACCGGGCTCACGCACGCCGCCGGCTTCCTGCGCGGGGAGCTCGGCCGGCGCCTGTCGCTGCGGCACGCGCCACGGCTTGAATTTGTCTTCGACGAGAGCGTCGAGCGTGCAGCCCGTCTCACCAGCCTCATCGAGCGCGCGGTCGCGGTCGACCGGCAGAGCGCCGCGACCAGCGCGCCCACAGCCGAGCCAGAGCCACCCACGGAGGGGCCTGCCGGCGCCGACTCCTCCGGGCGCTGACTAAGCCTAGCGCTCATGCCCAGCGGCATACTGCTGCTCGACAAGCCGCGCGGCCTGTCGTCGAACGCCGCGTTGCAACGCGTGCGCTCGCTCCTCTCGCGAGCGAAGGCGGGACATGTGGGGAGCCTTGACCCGCTCGCCACGGGCATGCTGCCGATTTGCGTGGGGGAGGCCACCAAGATCGCAGGAGAGATCCTGGCCGGCCGCAAGTGTTACCGTTTCACCGTGGGTCTGGGCGCGCGGACTGCGAGCGGCGACGTCGAAGGTGCGGTCACGGCAACCGCGCCCGTACCGCGCTTCGCTCGCGCGAGCGTCGAGGCGGTGCTGGCGCGCTTCCGCGGCAGCCAGACACAGATCCCGCCGATGTACTCGGCCCTCAAACGCGCCGGACAGCCGCTGTACAAACTCGCACGCGCCGGCGTGACGGTCGCGCGCGCCGCGCGCGACATCGAGCTGTTCGAACTCGCGCTGATTGCGCTTGGGCCCGCGAGCCTCGAGCTCGAGGCACTGTGCTCGAAGGGTACCTACATTCGGGTATTGGCCGAGGACCTGGCAGTTGCGCTTGGCACCTGCGGT
>DASWUP010000260.1:0-4022 GCA_036401635.1 Steroidobacteraceae bacterium | reverse complement strand
CACCGCCTGCGTGGATGTATTGGCCAGGGAAGAGCTCCATGACTTCGGAAAGAACGTCCTCCAGGAAGCCAAACGTGGACTCCTCCACGTTGAGGAGATTCGGGTAGATGCCCCAGTCGGCGGGCACCGCCTGCGGCGCATGACTCGTCACACCCAGCTGCGGATAGGCGACGATGGCCGCAGTCGCATGACCGGGCATGTCGATCTCCGGCACGATGGTGACATTGCGCGTTGCGGCGTGCGCGACGATGCGACGCACGTCATCCTGGGTATAGAAGCCACCGTAGAGGCGCGCTCGGCCGGTAGCCGGATCGATGTCACGCGCTGCCGCCCTGCCTGCCGGCACGCGCCAGGCGCCGATGCTGGTCAGGCGCGGATACTTCCTGATCTCGAGCCGCCAGCCCTGGTCATCGGTCAGATGCCAGCCGAGTACGTTGAGCTTGTGCAGCGCCATCCAGTCGATGTAACGCATGATGAACGCGGGCGACTGAAAATGGCGCGCCGAGTCGAGCATCAGGCCACGCCAGCGGAAACGCGGAGCATCGAGGATGCGCATGGCGGGCAGCGTGATGCCTCCCGATGCCTGTGCGCCCGCGCTGCACAGCTGCCACAGAGTGATGGCACCGTAGAACAAACCGCGCTGATCGCCCGCCGACACCACTACCCGCCGCGCCGACACGTCGATCTGGTAGCTCTCGGGGCTCGCGCCGGGCAGTGTCGGGTCGAGACTGAACGCTATCGCGCGCTCAGGCACTGCAGCTGCGGTGCGCTCGAGCACCTCGAGCCAGCTGGCGTGGCTGTTGCGCAAAAGATCGACGAAGTACCGCGCGCTTCGGGCGACGGCGGGATCGCGCGGGATAAAGACCGGGGTGCGCGCGTGCACGGGGAACGTGCCACGGCCGCGCGTGACCTGAGCCGGCGCGGGAATGACACTGGCGATCTGGCTCGCCGGCGTGAGCGGCTTAGGCGGCGCCGCGCCTGGGGAGTCGCCGCTCAACAGCATCGCGCCCGAGCAGCAGGCCAGAGCCAGGCGCCTTACTTCCATGTCTGCAGACGTTCCGCGAGATAGGCCCGCACCCGCGCCGCGTCCGCAGAAGCGAACGTGCCCAGCACGCCGCGCCGCTGCTCCGGGATGTGCTCGGTCACGCCGATCTGAGTTCCGAATACGTAGTGATCGAAGAGTGCCCGCCAGGCCTCGCGGGTAGCGGGTGGGAGCGAGCGCAGGTTGAGCAAGGCGTGAATCAGGCTGTCGAACCCGGAGGCGCTGCCGACCGCGGCGCCCGCTACCGCGTGCCACCAGTAGTTGATCAGCACGTTGAACGGCTCGAGCGACTCGACGTGATGCCACCACAGGGGTGGTATAAAAATCGCATCGCCGGGTTCCAGTTCGGCGCTGACCGCCGCTGCCAGCGCCTCACGAAATCGCGGGAAGCGCTCGGGGTCCGGATCGTGCAGCCGCACCAGGCTCATCGGCGCACCGGTCGGCGCGAAGTCGAGCGGTCCGATATACAGGTTCGCGATCTGCTCGGGGGGAAACAAGGTGAAGCGCCGGCGACCGCTGACCACACAGCCAATGTTGTTCCACTCATCGAGGTGCGTCGGCGTCGTGATTGCGGTGCCGAGCCAGATGCGCGGCGACACGGCGGGATCGAGCACGCTGAGCGGGTTCTCGGCGGCAAATCCCGGCAGGCAGTCCCGCATCAGCGCACTCTGCGCCGCCACCGCCGGGGGGCGCGCGAACGCCCCGTAACGCAGCGCCTGCTCCGCGACCGCCGTGACGGATAAGCGGTTGCGCACGAAGTTAAAGCCGCTCATGGCATCGTTGTAGAAGACGCGTCCCTCGACCTCGGGTGGTGTCATGATGGCGTCGACCAGGCCGCCGTTGTCGAGGCGGCGCAGATACTCCACCACCGCTGTCGGCGAACGGCGGCCGACAGCGACGGCCGGCCAGGCTTTGACCAGGCCGCGCAGCACCGCCGGGCGAGCGGACGCGATCACCTCGCATCGGATGGCCTCATCGTCGAGCGCCGAAAATTCGCGGATGGCTGTGAGGGGCTGAGACACCATGGGCTCTTAGGACTTAGCTGGCGCGGCCGTGCCTACCAGAAGTAGATTTGCAGTGATGGATCGGCGCGGCGCGGCGCGATGCTGCCGAGCGCGTCGCGGTGGTCCGGATAGTTGGCCGAGCTGCGCTCGAGCAGGTTGTCGATCTCGGCCAGGCTGAAGCGGGCCTCCTGCGGTGTCGGCGGCCGCAGCTCGTGTGGATCGGGGAAGATTCCCATGCCCGCCATGATCGAATACCACGAGAACACCGGATAGCCCTTGCCGAGCAGCTGTTGGCCGACCGCAGGGGCGATGCTCTTGCCCGCCATCCACAGCGAGTAGAGTTTCTTCAGGTCATCCGACAGGTTGAGGTTGGCGGAATTGGCGCGCCAATACTCGGTGTCCTGCCGGGTGTTGGTCTTGTAGTGCGTCACGATGTAGTCGCGCGTGCCTTCGAAGTGCTCATTCACCCGCTGGTTGAAGCGCTCGTGGGCGGGCTCGCTTAAGTCTCCCTGTTCCAGGAACTCGACGAAGGTCGTGGCCGTCTGCTGGATGAACAGCAGCGCGGTCGCCTCCAGCGGCTCGATGAATCCCTGCGACAGTCCCACGGCGAGGCAATTCTTGTTCCAGTGCCTGGTGACACGACCGATCTTCATCTTCAGGTGCCGCGCCTGCACATCCGATTCGAGCAGACCCAGGTGCGCCCGCAGCTCGCTCTCCGCATCATCCGCCGAGCAGAATTGGCTGCTGTAGACGTAACCGTTGCCGTAGCGACTGGTGAGCGGGATCTTCCAGGCCCAGCCGCGCTTAAGCGCGGTGGACACGGTCTCCGAGGGAATCGACGAGCCGATCGGTGACGGAATGGCCACCGCCGCATCATTGAACAGGTTGCCCGCGAAGCTGACGTAGGGGGTGTGCAGGGCCTTGTCGATCAAAAGACCGGCAAAGCCGCTGCAATCGACGAACAGGTCCGCCGCGATCGTCTCGCCCTCCCGGGTGGCGACCGAGGCAATCCCCCCATCGACGTCGAGCGTTGCGTGCGTCACATGACAGCTCTGGTAGCGCACCCCGCGCTCGAGCGCCTTCTTGTGCAGGAACTGCCCGAGCAGCACCGCATCGAAGTGATAGCCGTGCCAGATGTCGAACGGAAAATTCTCGCGCGCCTTCGGGGCACGGCGGCCGGCGGCGAGGCGCGCGGCGATGAAGAAGCGGTCCGGGTGCGCGTGCAGGTTGGCGCCGTTGATCCGCGCTTCGACGTTGTGGACAAACTGCTTCATGGTCAGGTTGTCCAGCATCGAGGCGAAGGGGTGGAAGTAGCGCTCGAAACCGGGCTTGGTCGACCAGCCATCGAAGGCGATGCCGCACTTGTAGGTCGCGTGACACGCGGGCATCCACTCGGATTCTTCGATACCGAGGCTGTCGAAGAAGCCGCGCAGCCAGGGCGTGGAGCCTTCGCCTACTCCGATGATGCCGACCGCGGGTGATTCCAGCAGCGTGATCGCGACGCCCCGCTCGATCAGCGAGCGCGCCAGAATCAACGCCGTCATCCAGCCGGCCGTGCCACCTCCAACGATCACGATGCGCCGTACGGGCACCGGCGCGGGATGCGGGTTCCTGCCGGTCAGCGGGCTGTAGGTGTAGTTGAAGAGCGTGGCGGTCGTCATGGGCACTCCACGTTACCCGTCGCGCGACACGGCCGCCACGGCACCGATCCCCACCCGGCGGCCGCGAGGCGTGACACGCTGCCCTCCCTTGGCCGGGCGGCGCAGCTCGCGCTGCGCCGCCCGTCGCCCATGCGTGCTAGAACTTGGCGCGCAGGCTCAGATAGAACTGCCGGCCGTTCCGGTAGAACGCGCGCGGCTGGGTCGTGTTGAGCGCGTAGTACTTGAGCGTCGGGTCATTCAGGTTCTGACCGTCGAGCGTCACGCTCAGATTTTCGTTGAACAGCCAGCCGAGGGAAGCCGCCAGTGTGCCGATCG
>DASWUP010000259.1:0-14242 GCA_036401635.1 Steroidobacteraceae bacterium | reverse complement strand
GCAGATAGAACACATCACCCGGGAACGCCTCGCGGCCCGGCGGGCGGCGCAGCAGGAGCGAGATCTGCCGGTAGGCGACCGCCTGCTTGGACAGGTCATCATAGATAATGAGTGCGTCCTCGCCGTTCTCCATGAAGTACTCCCCCATGGTGACGCCCGAGTAGGCGGCGATGTACTGCAGCGCAGGGGGGGTCGAGGCTGCGGCCGCGACCACCACGGTGTGCGCCATGGCGCCGTGTTCTTCGAGCTTCCTCACGACATTGGCGATGGTCGACTGCTTCTGGCCGATGGCGACGTAAATGCACTTAATGCCGGAAGACTTCTGGTTGATGATGGTGTCGACAGCCAGCGCCGTCTTGCCCGTCTGGCGGTCGCCGATGATGAGCTCGCGCTGGCCGCGCCCGATCGGCACCATGGAGTCGATGGCCTTGTAGCCGGTCTGCACCGGCTGGCTCACCGACTGTCGGTAGATGACGCCCGGGGCTACGCGTTCGATCGGCGCGGTGCGCGTGGCCTTCACCGGACCCTTGCCATCGATCGGCACGCCCAGCGCATCCACCACGCGCCCGAGCAACTCCGGTCCCACCGGCACCTCCAGAATGCGCCCCGTGGTCTTGACGGTGTCGCCTTCCGTTAGTTCCTTGTACTCGCCCAGCACCACTGCGCCGACCGAGTCCTGTTCGAGGTTGAGCGCGAGCCCGAAGAGATTACCCGGGAACTCGAGCATCTCGCCGTAGCAGGCATCGGCGAGTCCGTGGATGCGGGTGATGCCGTCGGTGACCGACACGATCGTGCCGACATTGCGGGCCTCGGTGACCGACTTGAAGTTCTCGATCCGTTGCTTGATCAGATCGCTGATCTCGGTTGCCTTGATGGCCATGGTGTTCTCTCGTGAAGCGAATTCGTGAGTCGTTTACGCGGTCAGTTGGTAGGCGATGCGCTCGAGGCGCGTGCGCAGCGAGCCGTCGATCACCAGGTCCCCGGAGCGCAGCACCGCACCGCCGATCAGCTGCGGGTCGACCTCGCAGTGCAGGCGCACGGTGCGCTTGAGTCTTTTCTGCAGCGCGGCGGCGAGCTTCTGCTGCTGCCTCGCATCGAGCGCTGCGGCGGAGGTGACCGTGACGTCGGCGACGCCTTCGGCGGTGTCTTTCAGCGCATCGAACCGCGCGGCAATTTCCGGCAGGTAGGCGAGGCGGCGGTTGGCGGCGAGCGTGCGCACGAAGTTGGCGCCTTCATCTCCCAGCTGCGCTGCGGCGATGTCGGTCACCACCTGCGCCAGCTCCTCGGGCGTCACGTGCGGATTGCCCAGGAGCGCTTCCACGCGCGGGTCCCGCACTACCTGGGCGGCCACGTGCAGCGCCTCGGACCAGGGTCCGAGCCTCTTTGCGCCTTGCGCCTCCTCGAACGCGGCGCGCGCGTAGGGTCGTGCGATGGTGAGCCGGTCCGCCATGAATTGGCCGTCAGACCTGCGCCGCGAACTTATCGAGGAGATCGGCGTGCGTGCGTGCGTCGATCTCGCGTCCCAGGAGCTTGGAGGCGGCGCCCACCGCGATGCCGGCCACTTCGCGCCGCAGGGACTCGCGCGCGCACGTGGTGTCGAGCTGGATCTGCTGCTGCGCAGCGGCCACGATGCGCGCAGCTTCGCTGCTCGCGGCGCCCTTGGCCTGCTCCACCAGGCCGCGGGCAGCGTGCTGTGCGTGCTCGATGATCTGGTTGGCGCGCGCGCGCGCCTCGCGCACGATGGCTTCCGCCTTCTCGCGCGCCTCGATGAGTTCCTGCTCGCCCTTTTCGGCGGCCGCGAGTCCCTGCGCGATCTTGCGCTCGCGCTCCTCCATCGCGTCGAGGATGTGCGGCCAGATCCACCTCATCGTGCCGAACACCAGCAAGGCGAACACGATCATCTGCACGATGAGCGTGAGATTGATGTTCACGATCCCTTCTCCTGCCTCAAGCCGTCAGCGATTCAATGCGCCGCGCGCATCGCTTCCTGGAGGGCGCTCACGAACGGGTTGGCGAAGGTGAAGAACAGCGCGAAACCGATGCCGATCATCGCCACCGCGTCGAGCAGTCCCGCGACCAGGAACATCTGCACGCGCAGCGTCGGCATCAGTTCCGGCTGGCGCGCCGAGCCCTCGATGAAGCGCCCGCCGAGGATGCCGAAGCCGATGGCGGTGCCGAGTGCCCCTAGGCCGAAGATGATGCCGACGGCCAGCACGGTCATGGCCTGGATGTGTGCAATGTTTTCCATTCAACTCTCCTCGAAAACAGTACGAATACGAAACCCCAACCCAAGCACGACTGCGCTGATCAGTGATGCTCGTGAGCCATCGACAGATAGACGATCGTCAGCACCATGAATATGAAGGCCTGAAGCACGATCACAAGGATGTGGAATATCGACCACGCGAGCCCGAGAACGATCTGGCCGAACAGTCCGAGCCAACCGCCGACCGTGGCGAGGCTGCCAAGTCCGCGCGACAGAGTCAGCGCCGCCAGCAGCAGGAAAATCATCTCGCCGGCGTACAGGTTGCCGTACAGACGCAGCGCCAGCGATATCGGGCGGGCGAGGAACGTGACCGACTCCAGGATGAAGTTTATCGGCACCAACAGCGCCTGCACGAACACGTTCCTGGTGCGGAAGGGCTGCAGCGTGAACTCGCCGATGAAACCGACGAAGCCCTTCATCTTCAGGCTGTAGAAGATAATGAGAATGAAAACCGTGAGCGACAGGGCGAAGGTCGCGTTCAGGTCCGTGCTCGGCACGACTTTCAGGTGCTCGAAGCCGGCACCGCGCGCCGCCGCCGGCAGCAGGTCGACCGGCACGAGATCCATGAAGTTGAACAGGAAGATCCAGCAGAAAATGGTGAGCGCCAGCGGCGCGATGAGGCGGCTGGTGCCGTGGAAGGTGTCGCGCACCTGGGTGTCGACGAACTTGACGATGGTCTCGATGAAGTTTTGGATCTTGCCGGGGACGCCGCTGGTCGCTTTGCGCGCCACCCGCCAGAACAGCCCGAAGAACACCAGCGCGAGCAGCACCGAGAAGAACACGGTGTCGTAATTGATGACCGAGAAGTCGACGATCCCGTGCGGGGCCTTGTTCGACAGGAAGCTCTGGTGGTGCAGGATGTATTCGGTTGCGCCGGGGGCGCTTTCTGCTGCCATGCTCGTCATCAGTGGACCCGTCACCTACGCGCCGCGGCGCGCGCGCCCTGGGGCGGGCGCGTGGCAATGAGCGCAATCCAATACACCAGGAAGGTCGCGGCAAACGCGGCGAACATCGCCAGCGGCGCCACCCTCACCATCTTCAGCACCACCACGAACAGCACGATCACTACAGTGAGCTTCACGGCCTCGCCGAGGTAGAACGCGCCCAGGACGCGCCGCGCATCAGCGCCGGCCCCGCCACCGAGAGTCAGGCCCGCCATCGCCAGACTCCCCAGCGTGGCGATTCCTCCACCAAGCAGCGCCGAGTACGCCGCTCGTCCCCCCGCGATGCCCCACACGCACAACGCCGTTGTCACGGTCACGCCCGCCTGACCCAGCACGACGCCAAGGGCCAGCCGCCGCGCATGGGGCAGATCGATCGACCACACCTTATATAAGTCCCGCTCGAGGGGCTCAAAAGAGCCGCTGGTCCTTGCGCCTTTGAGCTGGACGCAAGAGGCTTAACATTACTTCGGCCGTTCAGTCACTTACGCAACGACGGCGAAAAAGCCGCGGGATTATAGAGACCGCCCGCGCGTGAGTCCACATAGCGCCTATCGGATGTGCGCGAGAATCCCGTCCAGCTCGTCCAGGCTGTGGTAACTCACGATGAGCTTGCCCTTGCCGCCCCTGCCCTGCTGAATGGCGACGCGGGCGCCGAGCTTTTCGGCGAGTTCCTGCTCCAGGCGCTCGACGTTCGGGTCGCGGGAAGCGGCCGGTTCGGCTGATCCAGGAGCTGCCGGGGCCTGCAGGCGCCGCACGAGCGCTTCGGTCTCGCGCACCGACAGCCCCTTCTTCGCCACCAGCAGCCCCACCTCGGTCTGCTGGCGGGGTTGCGTCAGCGCCAATAGCGCGCGCGCGTGACCCATCTCGATCGAGCGTTTCTCGAGCAGCTCACCCACCTCCGGTGAGAGCTCCAGCAGGCGCAATATATTACTGACGCCGGCGCGCGAGCGGCCGACCGCATCGGCGGCGTCCTGGTGCGTGAGTCCGAACTCGGTGATGAGGCGAGTGAGTGCGCGTGCCTCCTCGAGTGGGTTCAGGTTCTCGCGCTGGATGTTCTCGATGAGCGCGACCACGATCGCCGCTTCATCGGGAATGTGGCGGATCACCGCCGGAATCTCGGTGAGTCCCGCCATCTGCGCCGCGCGCCAGCGCCGTTCGCCGGCAATGATCTCGTAGCGCTGCGACTCGCCCGCGCCTGGTGCATCCAGCGCCCGCACCACGATGGGTTGCACCAGCCCCTGCGCCTTGATGGAGTCGGCGAGTTCCGCGAGTGTCTCGGTACGCATGTCCATGCGCGGCTGGTAACGGCCGCGCTGCAGCAGGTCGAGGGGCAGCTTTGCGAGCCGCTCTCCCGGAGGTGCGGCAGCCGCGACCGGCGCAGGGCCGGAACGTGCACCCAGCAGGTCCGCGAGACCCCGGCCAAGGGTAGGTTTTCGGTGAATCATCGTGGCGTGTCCTCGCCGATCGCATGTCCGCTCGACTCGCTCGCCGGCTCGTTGTCCGTGTGCGGCTCGCCCTCAGAGCCATTGCCCACGCTGACCGGGCCTGGTTCGGTCGAGCCCCCGCCGGCCGCGACCGCGCTCGCTGCAAAAGCGCTGTCGCCGACGACCGCCTCCAGTGCCCGGGCGGTGAAGGCCTCCTCCTCGCGCCGGATCATCTCCCCGGCGAGCGCAAGATACGCGAGCGCACCACGGGATTCCCTGTCATGAAACAGCGCCGGCTTGCCGAACGAGGGCGCCTCCGCCAGGCGGATATTGCGGGGAATGATGGTGCGAAACACTTTGTCGCCAAAGTGCAGGATGAGCTGCGCGCTCACCTCGTTAGCGAGGTTGTTGCGGGGATCGAACATGGTGCGCAGCACACCCTCGACCGAGAGCTGCGGATTGACGGCCTCGCGGATCTGCTCGATGGTGGTAAGCAGCGCCGACAGCCCCTCGAGCGCGTAGTACTCGCACTGCATGGGAATGAGCACGCTGTCGGCCGCCACCAGCGCATTCACGGTGAGCATGTTGAGCGCCGGCGGACAATCGATAAGGATGACGTCGAAAGCGGCGCGCTTGGGCGCGAGCGCATGGCGAAGCTTGGTCTCGCGTCCGATCGGCAGGGTCAAGAGCCGCACCTCCGCAGCGGTCAGATCCTGATTCGCCGGCAGCAGCGTGTAGCCGCCCTGTTCGACCTGGACGAGCGCGGCGGCGAGCTCACACTCCCCGAGCAGCACTTCGCAGGTGCTGCGCTCAAGCTGTGCCTTCTCGACCCCGCTGCCCATGGTGGCGTTGCCCTGCGGGTCCAGATCCATGAGCAGTACGCGCCGGCGGGTGGCGGCGAGCGAGGCCGCGAGATTGACCGCCGTGGTGGTCTTGCCGACGCCGCCCTTCTGGTTGGCGATGGCGATGACGCGCTTCATGGGCGACAGTGTACTTCACCACCGCGCCCGCGCCGGATGCGCTCGCCCAAGGGTGTTCAGGCCACCAGTTTGTGCCGGTGCCGGGCCAGGAGCTCGCGCGCCATCTGGTCGGCGACCGCATTCGTCGGGCGGTTCTCGCGCCGGGCGCGTTCGAAGATCTCCGTCAGCCGCGCCGGAATCCCCTGGATATCGGCAATGACCTGCGCCTCGGTGGCGCCGCCCTGATACTCGCGCGCAACGCTGATGATGCCGCCGGCATTGATCACGTAGTCCGGTGCGTACAGGATGCCGGCCGCCTGCAGCGACTGCCCGTCCTGCCCCTGCGCCAGCTGGTTGTTCGCGGCTCCCGCGACGATGCGCGCGCGCAGCCGCGGAATCGACTGTGCATTGAGCACCGCGCCCAGCGCACACGGGGCCAGCACGTCGACGTCCAAGGCGAGTAGGTCCTCGACCGGCACGGCCTTTGCCTGGAACTCATCGCATACCCGCTGCACGGCGCCCGGATGCACGTCGGCGACGCACAGCTGCGCGCCCTCGGCGGCCAGCATGCCGCACAGGTGGTAGCCCACACCGCCCACCCCCTGGATGGCGACCGTGAGGCCCTGCAGATCCGCGCGCCCGAGCTTGAATCGCGCGGCGGCCTTGATCCCTAAGTGAACGCCGAGCGCGGTTTTCGGCCCCGGATCCCCGCCCGCTTCGCCCGGCGCGCGCCCGAGGCCCGCGACGTAGCGCGTCACGCGCGCGACGACCGCCATGTCGGCCATCGTGGTGCCGACATCCTCGGCCGTGACGTAGCGTCCGCCGAGCGAATCGACAAAGCGGCCGTAGGCTTCGAACAGCTCCGGCGTCTTCGCCTTGCGCGCCTCGCCGATGATGACTGCCTTGCCGCCGCCGAACGGCACGCCCGCCATCGCATTCTTGTAGCTCATGCCCTGTGAGAGGCGCAGGACGTCGGCAACCGCCTCGGCGGTGGTGGCGTAGGACCACATGCGGCAGCCGCCGGCGCCGGGTCCGAGTGCGGTGGAATGAATGGCGATGATGGCGCGCAGTGAGGTGGCCGCGTCGTGCCCGAAGACGACCAGCTCATGGCCGTCGAATTCGCGCAGGTCGAAGATCTCCATGCTCTAAGCCTACGCGCCCCGTCTGATCCGACCCTCACAAAACTTGCTTCCCTGGCAACCTTGGTGAAATATCTGTTGCACGATAGTGGCAGTTCTCGAGATGAATAATGCACACCGACCTGGACCGAGGCGACCTGCGCATTCTGGATCTGGTCCAGGAGCACGGTCACCTTTCGGCCGCTGAAGTCGCGGAGCGCCTGGGGATGACCGCATCGACGTGCTGGCGGCGCGTCAGCCGACTGGAAGAGCAGGGCGTCATCCGCAAGCGCGTGGCGCTGCTCGACCGCGAGAAGCTCGGGCTCACCGTCATGGTGTTCTCCCACGTGAAGCTCGCCGGTCACGGTCGCGACGCCCTGCTGCGCTTCGAGCAGGCCGTGCGTGAGCACCCGCAGATCCTCGAGTGCTACACGCTGATGGGCGAGACGGATTTCCTGCTGCGCATCGTGTGCCGCGACATCAAGGCCTACGAGGCTTTCTTTCTCGATCACCTGTCGCGCTTTCCCGGGGTGCAGTCGGTCAATTCCTCGATTGCGCTCGCCGTCATCAAGGAGACGACCGCGCTGCCTGTGCACCCTTGAGCGACGCGGACGGCTCAACCTGTACGGGTTCCGCGCGTCGGGCCGGCGCCGAATCGAGGCCCGCGCACGTCACGATCTGCTGCGTGTTGATGAACGGGCCCTTGAGGTCGCGCGCTACCGGGCCGCGTCGGCTCTTACGCCACAGGTCGTAAAGTGTCAGACCCCCGGTCAATGTCGCCAGCGTCGCGAAGTAGGCCTGGGGCCCGAAGGCGGCGATCAGGCTTCCCGCCAGCACCGGCCCCGCGGCCGCGGCCATGCCGTTGATCAGGAGCAGGGCGCTGCTCGCTGCCACCATCTGTGCCGGCTCGAGCTTGTCGTTGACATGCGAGACCGCAAGTGAGTACAGCGTCAGCGCCGAGCCGCTGAAAAGCGCCGCGAGCGCCAGGAATGCCGCACGGGGCAGGGGGGCGAACACCACGATGCTCACCGCCACCAGCGTTGCCAGCGTGCAAGCGCCTGCGATGACCGTGCGCCGATCCATGCGATCGGACAGTCTGCCGACCGGGTACTGCGTGAGCACCGCGGCAAGAATGCTGACCGCCATGAACGCGGCCACCCCCTGGGTCCCGGAGCCGCTCAGGCGCGCGTATACCGGGCCCATCGCAAAGATGATGGAGGAAATCATTCCCGATACGGCGACCGCGACCACGCCGAGCGGCGAATTGCGGTACAGGTCGCGGTAGCGCACCGGGTGCGGCTTGGCCGGTTCGGGCATTTCCTGTGCGGATGCGAGTATGGGCACCATCGCGAGCGAGATCAGTGCTGAGATCAGCATGAAGGGGGCGGCAGTTTGCGGGCTCGACAGCAGCAGCAGGAACTGGGCCGCGCCGAGACCGACGTACAGCACCAGCATGTACAGCGCCAGCAGCCGGCCGCGATTGCTGCGGCTGGCGCGATGATTGAGCCAGCTCTCGGCGACGACGTAGATGCCCGCGAAACACAGGCCCGAGACCAGGCGCATGGCGCCCCAGGGCAAAGGATGCACCCACGAGGCGTGCGCCAGGACCGCGACGGATCCCAGGGCTGCGAGCGCTGCGAATACCCGCACGTGCCCGACCCGGCGCAGCAGCCGCGGTGCGATGAGCGTGCCCAGGAGGTAGCCCACGTAGTAGCAGGACATGACGAGGCCGGTAACCGGCGTAGGGAATCCTTCGAGCGTGGCCCGCAGCCCGAGCAGCGTGCTCTGCAGGCCCGCACCCAGCATGAGGATGCCCATGCCGAGTAACAGCGGCCACGTTGTGAGGATCGCACTCACGTCGGCGCCAGCACGATCACGCAGCGCGCCTCGGGGAGCCCGGGGACGGTAAGCTCGCGCGAGCCAGTGACGCGCCAGGGCGCCGGCAGCGCTTCGATTTCCTGCGTGGGCCAGCGGCCCTTCATGGCCAGCACGCGCCCTCGCGCGGCGCACAGCGGCGCGACCTGCGCGAGCATCTCCGGGAGCGGCGCGAAGGCGCGCGCCACCACCGTGTCGAACGGCGCATCGGGCTTAAAGGTTTCGGCGCGCGCGTGCACCGCCGTCACGTTGGTGAGTCCGAGCGCGTGCGCCGCATGGGAAACGAAGCGGATTTTCTTGCCGTTCGAGTCGATCAGGGTGAAGTGCCGCGCGGGGTTGCAAACCGCCAGCGGCAGGCCCGGGAACCCGGCGCCGGTACCCACGTCCGCGATGCGCGTGCCCTGCAGGTCGCGCTGGATTGCGAGGCTGTCGAGCAGGTGGTGCGTGACCATCGCGTCGGGGGTGGTGATCGCCGTCAGGTTATAAGTGCGGTTCCAGCGCGCGAGCTCATCGAGCAGCGTGAACAGGCGCCTGGCGTCGCCGTCGCTTAAGGCGACCCCCAGGGTTGCAGCGTCCTGCACCAGACGGTCGACGGCACTCAAGCAAGCTCCTTGCGCGATCGCAGGCACGATTGATCATACTTCGCACATCGTGAGACTGCTGCTGGTAGAAGACGATGCCATGATCGGCGAGGCGATCCGCGCGGGACTGAAGCGCGATGGCTTCGTCGTCGACTGGGTGCACGACGCCGAGGCCGCCGGCCAGGTGCTGCGCACCGAGCCCTTCGAGCTCGTGCTGCTCGATCTGGGTCTGCCCGGGAGCGATGGGTTGCAACTGCTGAAGAGCCTGCGGGAGCGCGCGCTGGCCGTGCCGGTGCTCATCATTACGGCACGCGATGCGGTCTCCGATCGCGTGCAGGGGCTGGACGCGGGCGCGGATGACTATCTCATCAAGCCGTTCGATCTGGATGAGCTCGCGGCGCGTATCCGCGCGCTGCTGCGCCGCAAGGCTGGCCGCTCGGCGCCGAGGATCGAGCACCTGGGCGTGGTGCTCGACCCGGCCGCTCACCGCGTCACGCGCGACGGCGTCGACGTCGCGCTGTCGCCGCGGGAATTCGCGCTGCTGCAACTGCTGATGGAGCGGCCGGGAGTGATCCTGTCGCGCGCGCAAATCGAAGAGCGCCTGTACGGCTGGGGCGAGGAAGTGGAGAGCAACGCGGTGGAGGTGCACGTCCACGGGCTGCGGCGCAAGCTCGGGGCGCCATTCATTCTCACCGTGCGCGGCGTGGGCTATCGCGTGAGGCCTGCGCCGTGAGCTCACTGCGCGCGCGGCTGCTGGCGTGGCTGCTGGCCGGGGTAGTGTTCGTCGGCGCCGCGGGCGGTTGGATCGTGTACCGCAACGCCTTGAGCGAAGCGGATGCCTTCTTCGACTACCACCTGCGGCAGACCGCCCTGATCCTGCGCGACCAGCCGGTCGAGTACCTGCTCGCGCCACAGTTGCCGCCGGCGGACGCGGCCTACGACTTCGTCGTGCAGGTCTGGTCGCTCGATGGCGTGCGGGTGTATCTGTCGCGGCCGCACGCGGTGCTGCCGCAGATCACCACCCTCGGATTCGCCACCGTCGCCACCAGCGAGGGACGCTGGCGGGTGTTCGGGGTGCAGGCTCTCACCAAGGTCATCCAGGTGGCGCAGCCGATGAGCGTGCGCCAGCAGCGCGCCGCGGAGCTGGCGCTGCAGACGCTCAAGCCGTTCGCGCTGCTGCTGCCGGTGCTGGCGCTGCTCATCTGGCTGGCGGTCGGGCAGGCGCTCGAGCCCCTGCAACGCCTCACTGCGTTGGTGAAGGCGCGCCGCGTCAACGCCGTCGACGCCTTGCCGGATACGCGCCTGCCCGACGAAGTGCAGCCGCTCGTCACGGCGCTCAACGATCTGCTCACACGCCTGCGGGCCGCCCTGGAGCGCGAGCGGGCCTTCATGGCAGACGCCGCGCACGAGCTGCGCACGCCACTCACCGCGCTGCACCTGCAGATGGGCAGGCTCGCGCGGGCGAGCGGGGAAGCCGAGCGTGCCGCGGCGATGGAAACCCTGTCGGCCGGCGTGCAGCGCGCCATCCGCCTGGTGGAGCAGATGCTGGCGCTCGCCCGCCAGGAGCCGCGGGCGGACGCGCAGCGCGTGGCGGTGCGCCTCGATGACCTGGCGCGCGAGATCGTCGCGGAGCTCGTGCCGCTCGCCGATGCGCGCGGCATCGACCTGGGCGTCTCGGCCGCGCAGCCTGCGAGCGTTCGTGGCGATCCGGACGCGCTGCGCACGCTGTTGCGCAACCTGGTGGACAACGCCGTGCGCTACACGCCCGCGGGTGGGCGGGTCGACGTGTCCGTCGAGCAGACCGCCGGCGACGCGAGCGGCGCGCGGCTCACGGTGAGCGACGACGGTCCCGGCATCCCGGCCGCGGAGCGCGCACGGGTGTTCGATCGCTTCTACCGCCGCGCCGGTACCGCACCTGCCGGCAGCGGACTCGGGCTGTCGATCGTCAAGACGATTGCCGGGGCGCACGCAGCGACCCTGACGCTCGCCGAGGGTCCTGCGGGCAAGGGACTGTCCGTCATGGTGTCATTCCCGCCGCACGGTGCGCCGGCGCAGCCCTAGGGGGCTCGCCACTTCAGCGCGCAAGCTTCTGCAGGAAGCTCGCCGCGGTCTGCAGGTACACGTCGCGGTTGGCCTTCTTCCTGAAGCCGTGTCCTTCGTCCTTCGCCAGCAGATACCACACCTCACCGCCGGCGGCGCGCACGCGCCACACCAGTTGCTCGGACTCGGAGAGCGGCACGCGCGGATCGTTGCGCCCCGCCACCACCAGCAGCGGCTTCTTGATGCGGTCGGCATTGGTGAGCGGGGAGATGCGATCGAGGAACACCCGCATGCTGGTATCGCGCTCGTCGCCGTACTCGGCGCGGCGCAGATCACGCCGGTAGGCGCTGGTGTTGCGCAGGAAGCTGACGAAGTTGCTGATGCCGACGAGGTCGATACCGCCGCGCAGGCGCTCGCCATAGGTGATGAGCGAGGCGAGTGCCATGTAGCCGCCGTACGAGCCGCCCATCACTGCGATCCGCTCGCGATCGAACTGCGGCTGCACGCCGATCCACACCAGGAGCGATCCGATGTCGCGCACCGCATCCTCGCGCAGCACGCCGTTGTCGAGGGCGAGGAAAGCCTTGCCATAACCGGATGAGCCGCGCACGTTGGGCGCGATCACGGCGTAGCCGAGCTCGTTGACGAGAAACTGCACGAACGGATCCCAGCCCGGGCGGTACTGCAACTCAGGTCCCCCGTGAATGTCGATCACCACCGGGCACGGACCCGCTGGCGCGCGTGGCCGGTAGACATACGCCGACAGCATGCGCGGGTGGCCGCCGACGCGATCCCAGGTGGGGAAGTGCATGAGCTGCGGCGCCGCGAGCGTGCCGACATCGATCGGACCCGGCTCGCTTTTGGTCCAGCGCTCGAGCTTGCCGTGCTCGATGTCATAGACGTAGGCATCGCGCGGCACCAGGGCCGATTCGGCCGACATCGCAAGTTTATGCCCGCTGCGCTCGAAGCGCAGGTTGCCGATGCGCCCTTCGGGGAGCCCGCCGGGGGCGAGCTCGAGTTTCGCGTGGGTATCGAGCACCGTCAGACGGCTGCGGCCGTCTTCATCGACAACGTAGGCGACATAGCGCCCATCGCCGCTGACGTCGAAGTCTTCGACGTCCCAGCTGGTGTTGGGCGTGACGCTGCGGCTCTCGTGAGTGATCGGATCCTTGAATTTGAGCTGTACGAACTCGCCGTCCTCGTCGGTCACCAGGTACACGCCGCGGCCGTCGGGTGCGAACTTCGCCATGCGGATGCCGGCTTTGCGGCCGCTGTCGTCCAGCGCGGTGAGCGTCCCGGTCGCCACGTCCGCGAGGTACAGATAACTCTCACTCACCGAGACGTATCTCCACACCAGGAGCTTGCTGTCGTCGGCCGACCAGTCGAGCGGGTACCAGGTGTCCTGGCGGCCGCCGACCAGCAGCTGCGGCGCCGCGCCGCTGCTCACGTCGGCAACGTACACGTCATAACTGAGCGAGTCGCGGTCATTGCCGTAGAAGGCCACGCGCCTGCCGTCGTGCGCCCACACCGGGCTGCCGTGAATGAAGTTGCCGCTGGTGAGCTGACGCACGCTGGCGCTACCGGAGTGGAAGTACAGCTGCGCGTTCTCATCGCCGTCCTGATCCTTCAGGAACACGAAGCCGCTGCCGGTGCGCGGCGCGCGCGCCCACTCGATCGGGTCCTGATAGAACGTGAGCTGCTCGCGCATGCCGAGCGGCGCGGCAACGCGGTGCAGCTGCTCGGTATCGCCGAAGCGCGTCCCGATGAGCAGGCTCCCGTCGGCAAGCCAGTCGAGGAACGTCGCCTGGCGCGATTGCTGGTAGCGCGCCAGGCGCGCCATGAGCGCTGCCTCAGGGGGCGGTATGTTCTCGAACACGAGATTGCCGCGCTCGCTGTGCTGCGGAGCTGCGGCCTGCTGGGCCAGGCAGACGGATCCGGCCAGCACGCTGATACCCGCCACGGCGCACGCAGCGCGCGCCGTGAGGAAGGAGCGATGATCGGTCATGCCTCTAAGCTAACGTACGGGGTACGATGTGTACATGCGCACGCTCAGCGACAGGTCACACATCTCAACGTTCCCTTGAAGACGCGACTGTATCGACACCCGCACGGCATCAGCGCCGTCGATGCCGAGTTCCTGTACCCGGGGCACGCCGCCGCGCACATCATCGAGCAGTCCGGTCGCGCAGCCTTCGTCGATGTGGGGACCAACGCGTCGGTCCCCTACCTGCTGGCCGCGCTTGCGGAACTGGACATCGCGCGCGCGGCGGTCGACTACGTGCTGCTGACGCACGTGCATCTGGATCATGCCGGCGGGGCGGGCCGGCTGATGCAGGAGCTGCCCAACGCCTGCGCGGTGCTGCATCCGCGCGGCGCGCCGCACATGATCGATCCCGCGAAGCTGATCGCCGGATCAAAGGCGGTGTACGGCGAGCAGCGCGTGCAGCGGCTGTACGGCGAGCTGGTGCCGATCCCGGCCGCGCGCCTGCGCGTGGTGCAGGATGGTGAGCGAGTGAGCCTGGGCGGCCGCACGCTCGAGCTCATCCACACGCCGGGGCACGCGTTGCACCACTACGCGGTCGTCGATCAGACTCACGCCAGCATTTTTCCCGGCGACACGTTCGGCATTTCCTACCGGGCACTGGATAGCGAGCACGGCGCCTTCATCACCCCGACCACGACGCCCTCGCAGTTCGATCCGGATCAGCTGATCGCCTCCATCGACCGGATGCTGGCGTACCGACCTGAGGCGATGTACCTCATGCATTTCAGCCGCGTGACCGGCGTGCCGCGCCTGGGCGAGCTGCTCAAGGCGCAGGTCCGCGAGCTGGCCCGTATCGCGCGCGCGCACGCGCATGATTCCAACCCCGCCGCGGGCATCCGCGCCGCGATGCTCGATCTGTGGCTCGATCTTGCACACCGGCATGGCTGCGCACTCAGCGATGCCGCAATCGAGACGGTCCTGGATGGCGACCTCGAGCTCAACACCCAGGGTCTCATCGCCTGGCTCGAGCGGGACAGCCGGCACTGAGGAA
>DASWUP010000258.1:0-8700 GCA_036401635.1 Steroidobacteraceae bacterium | reverse complement strand
AAAATCGGCCAGGGGCCGATCTGGAACGTGCGGTAGTCACCGCCCTCGGGAATTTCCGGCTCCGAGGCCACGAACAGCCAGTGACGGCCGAAGATGTATTCAAGCTCGGCGCCATACAGCAGCTCATCGGTGAAGAACGCTCCCGGCAGCGCGAACCCGGGCTTGCACGCAGCGAGCAGTGTCGCCACATGCCGGCGCAGGGGTTCCGGCGCTGGCGCCGGTCGCCGCGCTGCACCGAACGCGGCAGAAGAGGGTGATGCGTTCATCGATACGCCGTCCAGATGGTCTTGAGATCGCAGTACTTGTCGATGGCATGAGGCGAGCGGTCGCGCCCGGAACCGGAGAGCTTGAAACCCCCGAACGGGGTCGCCATGGACGAGCGGTCAAAGGCGTTCACCCACACCGTGCCGCCGCGCAGGGCGCTTGCGACGCGGTGCGCCACGTTCATGTCGGAGGTCCACACCGCCGCCGCCAGCCCATAGGGCGTGTCGTTGGCCAGGCGCACCGCCTCGCTCTCGTCGCGGAAGGTCATGACGGCGAGCACCGGCCCGAAAATCTCCTCGCGCGCCACTTGCATATTAGGTAGCACGCCATCGAGCATGGTCGCCTGCACGTAAAAGCCGCCGCTCTCCTCGAGCGCGCGCTTACCCCCGAGTGCGATGCGTGCGCCGTCTGCCACAGCGCCGTCGATGAAGCCGAGCACGCGTTGCATATGGGGACGATCGATCAGCGCGCCCATCTGGGTCGCGGGGTCGAGGGGATGACCGAGGGTGATGCTCGCGGTCACGCGAGCGATGGCCGCCAGCAGCGCTTCCTTGGCGGACTCGTGCACGATCAGGCGCGAGCCGGCGTGGCAGGTCTCGCCGCTATTGTAGTAGATCCCCCAGGCGATGCCGTAGGCGGCCGCTTTCAGATCGGAATCCGCAAACACCACCTGCGGTGTCTTGCCGCCACACTCGAGCGCCACGCGCTTGAGATTCGAATCAGCGGCGTAGCGCAACATCAGCCGGCCGACCTCGGTCGAGCCGGTGAAGGTGATCAGATCGACGTCCGGGTGCAGGGCGAGTGGCTTGCCGGCTTCTTCACCAAAGCCGGGCACCACGTTGAAGGTACCCGGCGGCACGCCAGCCTCGCAGGCGAGCTCACCGAGGCGGATCCCCGACAGCGGCGACTGTTCCGCCGGCTTCAGCACCACGGAGTTGCCGGTCAGCAGCGCCGGTCCCACCTTCCAGGTGCTGATGATGAGCGGATAGTTCCACGGCACGATCGCGGCCACGACCCCGAGCGGCTCGCGGCGCACCAGCGCCAGGTCGTTCGGCCCGGTGGGCGCGACCTCGTCGTACAGCTTGTCGGCGAACTCGGCATAGTATTCGATGCAATCGGCACAGTTGGCGACATCCACGCCGACCGAATTCACAATCGGCTTGCCGACGTCGCGCGTCTCAAGCAACGCCAGCCGATCGACGTCGGCGCGGATGAGTTCGGCAAAGCGCCTCAGGATGCGCTTGCGCTCCTTCGGCTCCATGCGCCGCCAGGGGCCGGTCTCGAAACTCTCGCGCGCCGCGGCCACGGCGGCATCGACATCCGCCGCGCGGCAGCGGGCGACCTGGCACAGCACCCGGCCGTCGATGGGACTGACGTCATCGAACACGCCGCCGTCGCGGGCCGCGACCAGGCGGCCGGCGATGAAGGCGCGCCCTTCGGGCCGCACGCTGGCGGCCAGGCGCTCCCAGGCGGCGCGGTCGCGCTGGACGGCAGCAGTTTTCATGGGCTTAAGCTTCCACAGTCGTGCAGGGCATCAAAGCCTAGAAATTGAATAGCCCCATCTAAAAGAGGCATTGGGCCACCAGGGACCCTGATTAGAATGTAGCGCGCCCGAGGGCCGGGCACCTAGACACCCAATGCCGGAGAGCCTGCATGGCCGCCAAAAAGACTAAGCGGAACGTTAAATCCAAAGCCAAATCGACTTTCAGGACCCCCCGCGCGCCTCGTGCCGCCGCCAAGGGCCCAAGGGATGAGCGGGACCTGCTGGCGCGCCTGAAGAACGGCCCGGTGATCTGCGCGGAAGGCTACGTATTCGAGCTGGAAAGGCGCGGCTACCTGCAGGCGGGCTCCTTCGTGCCCGAGGTGCTGTTCGAGCATCCCGAAGTGGTCGAGCAGCTGCACCTGGACTTCGTGCACGCAGGGTCGGACGTGACCCAGGCGCTCACCTACTACGTACATCGCGAGAAGCTGCGCGTCATCGGTCGCGAGAAGGACCTGGTGCCCATGAATCGCGCGGCGCTCAGGATCGCCAAATCGGTCGCGCGCCGCACCGGCACGCTGTTCGCCGGCGACCTGTGCAACACCAACATCTATGACCCGGCCGACAAGGGCTCGATCAGGGAAGTCGAGCGGATTTTTGACGAGCAGGTCGGTTGGGCGGTGGAGGCGGGCGTGGACTACTTCGTCGCCGAGACCATCGGGTGGGTCGGCGAGGCGCTCATGGCGCTTAAGGCGATACGCAAACACTCGAAAGTGCCGGCGGTGGTCACGTTTGCAATGCACCAGGAGGAGCTGACGCGCGACGGTATGAGCCCGGCGGAAGCCTGCCAGCGCCTGGAGGCGGCAGGCGCCGATGTGGTCGGCCTCAACTGCCATCGCGGTCCCGCGACCATGATGCCGTTGCTCAAGCAGATCCGGAGTGCGGTGAAGTGCCACGTGGCGGCCCTGCCGGTGCCGTATCGCACCAACCCCAGTCAACCCTCGTTCATGTCCCTGACCGACGCATGCTGCGGAAACCAGCGCGCCTTCCCCGTGGGGCTCGATCCGTTCGTGTGCACGCGCGCGGAGATCTCCGATTTCGGACGCGAGGCATTCGCGCTCGGCATTCGTTATCTCGGCGTGTGCTGTGGCGCGGGTCCGCATCACATTCGCGCGCTCGCAGAAAGCTTGGGGCGCCGCCCGCCGGCCAGCCGCTACACCGTCGACATGTCCAAGCACGCGTTCTTCGGCACCGATAAGCAGATCCGCAAGATCCAGACCGACTACCGCGACAAGGCGTAGCTGCCGGCGTGAACTATTCGGCCCTGGCGCTGTTGCGCGGCGCGCTCTCCTCGCACCGCAACTGGACGCCGGCGTGGCGTTCGCCCGAGCCGCAGGCCGCCTACGACGTGGTGATCGTCGGCGGCGGCGGCCACGGGCTCGCCAGCGCCTACTACCTCGCCAAGAATCACGGTGTCACCCGCGTTGCGGTCATCGAGCGCGGCTGGCTCGGCGGGGGCAACACCGGGCGCAACACCACCGTGGTGCGCTCGAACTACCTGTTTCCGGAAAGCGCGCGGCTGTATGACTTCTCCCTCAGGCTCTACGAGGGCCTGTCGCGCGAGCTGAACTTTAACATCATGCTGAGCCAGCGCGGTCACGTGATGCTCGCGCACAGCCGTCACGATCTGGAGTCGATTTCGCGCTGGGTCAACACCATGCACATGCACGGCATCGACGCCGAGCTCCTGACGCGCGAGCAAGTCGGCGCGCTGGTGCCGGCGCTCGACCTGTCCCCGGCGGCGCGCTTCCCGGTGCTGGGCGCCATGCGGCAGCGTCGCGGCGGCACCGCGCGGCATGACGCCGTCGCCTGGAGCTACGCGCGCGCCGCCGATGCACTCGGGGTCGACATCATCCAGAACTGCGAGGTGACGGGCTTCGTGACCGGTAAGGACGGGAGGGTCACGGGAGTGGAAACCAACCGCGGGCGCATCGGGGCCGAGCGCGTTGGCATCGCCGCAGCCGGACACAGTTCGGTGCTGGCGAAGCTCGCGGGATTCAGGCTGCCGGTCACGAGCTACGCGCTGCAGGCGATGGTGACCGAGCCTTTGAAGCCGCGACTCGACGTAGTGGTCATCGCCCCCGGGACCGGCGCCTACGTGAGCCAGTCCGACAAGGGCGAGATGGTCATCGGCGCGAGCCTCGATCTCTTTCCCTCGTACGCACAGCGCGGCAGCTTCGCCGTGCTGCAGAGCGTGGTGGCCGCGACGCTCGCGATGTTCCCGTCCTTCAGCCGACTGCGCCTGCTGCGCCACTGGGCCGGGATCGTGGACGTCGTGCACGATTCGAGCCCGATCATCGGGCCGACGCCCGTACCGGGGCTCTATATCAACTGCGGTTGGGGAACCGGCGGCTTCAAGGCCATCCCGGTGGGTGGATGGACGTTCGCGCACCTGCTCGCCACGGGTAGGAGCCACGAACTGGCGGAGCCGTTCCAGCTCGAGCGCTTCATCACCGGCCGCCTCATTGATGAAGCGGCGGCTTCGGGCATTGCGCACTGAGCCCTAAAGGTGCGTCACCCATGATGCAGCTGACATGTCCCTGGTGCGGCTTGCGCGACGAGAACGAGTTCGTCTGCGGCGGCACCACTCACATTACCCGGCCGGAACTCGCCGCGAGCGATGCGAGCTGGGGCGCATACCTCTTTTTTCGTGACAATCCCAAGGGCGTGCACCTGGAGCGCTGGCGGCACGTGTACGGCTGCGGACAGTGGTTCAATCTCGCGCGCCACACCGTGACGCACGAGGTGTCAGCGGTGTACGCGATGACCGATCCGCCGCCCGGTTCGGCCTGAACGAGGCGTGGCGCGCATGACAAGCCGACGCCTGGCGGCACCAGCAGGAACGTGGATCGATCGCTCGCATGAGGTGTCCTTTAGCTTCAACGGGCGCCAGCTCTATGGCTTCAAGGGCGATACCCTGGCATCTGCACTGCTGGCGAACGGCGTGCGCCTGGTGGGACGCAGCTTCAAGCTGCACCGCCCGCGGGGCATCTGGTCCTGCGGCGTCGAGGAGCCGAGTGCGCTCGTCGATGTCGGCCGTGGCGCGCGCCGCACGCCCAACGTGCGCGCAACCCTCTTAGCTCTCGAGGAGGGACTCGTCGCCGAGAGCGTCAATTGCTGGCCGAGCGTGCGGTTTGATCTTGGTGCCGTCACCGGCGCTTTCGCCGCGCTCCTGCCCGCGGGTTTTTATTACAAGACCTTCAAGTGGCCGAACTGGCATCTGTTCGAGCCCGCCATCCGCCGCATGGCGGGCCTCGGTCGGGCGCCGAAGCAAGCCGACGCCGATCACTACGAGGAGATGTCCGCGCAGACCGAGGTGCTCGTCGTGGGCGGTGGCCTCGCCGGCCTGGCGGCGGCGGTTGCTGCCGCGCGCTCGGGCGCGCGCACCATGCTGCTCGCAGGTGGCGCGCACTTGGGCGGTGCGCTCGCCTGGCGCGCGGATCCGGAAGTCGCCGCGCTGAGTTCCGCAGCACGGCAGCTGGGGGTGCAGGTGCGCCTGCACACGCTGGCGTTCGGTATCTACGATCACAACCTCGTGTGCGCCTGCGAGAGCTTAAGTTCCGAAGGTGCGGCAGATCTGCCCGCTTGCGTGTTGCGCGAGCGACTGTGGAAGATTCGCGCCCGCACCGTGATTGCCGCCACCGGCGCCTTCGAGCAGCCGCTCCTGTTTCCCGATAACGACCGTCCCGGCGTGATGCTCGCCGGGGCCGCGCACGAGTACGCCCAAGCGTATGGCGTCGCGTGCGGAGCGCGCGCGGTAGTCGCCGCCAACAGCGACGGCGCCTATGAAGTGGCCGCGGCGCTTAAGGATGCGGGTGTTGAGATCGTCGCGATCGTCGACCGCCGCGAGGCGGGAGCGGCGAACGAACGACACCAGGGCCTGCGCGTCATCAGCGCTGCGGCGCTGACCGCCGTCCACGGCACGCGTTCGGTACGCGGCTGCACGGTGGCGCAACTCGAAGACGGCCGGCGAGAGCGGCTCAACTGCGATCTCATTCTGAACTCGGGCGGCTATGCGCCGGCCGTACACCTGCATTCGCAGGCGGGCGGCAAGCTCCGCTGCCTTGGCGAGAGCGCGATGTTCGTGCCCGACGGGGTCGCACCGGGACTCGTGAGCGTCGGGGCGTGTGCCGGGGTGTTCGCGCGCGCGGCCGCCGTGAGCCACGCCGCTGAAGTCGGGTCGGCGCTGGCACGCGGGGGCGCGCCACCTCCCGCGCCGGTGGGCGGGGCAGGCCGCTCGGCTGCGATCACGCGCCTCCCGGATGGTAGGACCAGGCAATTCGTCGATTTGCAGAACGATGTCACGAGCGCCGACGTGATGCTCGCCGCCCGCGAGAATTACCGCTCGGTCGAGCATTTGAAGCGCTACACCACCACCGGCATGGGCACCGACCAGGGCAAGACCAGCAACATCAACGCCCTCGTGCTCATGGGCGAATACACCGGCCAGGCCCCGGCGCAGGTGGGCACGACGCGCTTTCGGCCGCCGTTTGCACCGGTGACGCTCGGTGTGATCGCCGGTCGGCGCGTCGGTGCGCTCTACCGCCCGCTCAAGCGCCTGCCGGCCCACGACTGGCACGTGGCGCACGGCGCGCTGTTGGAGACCTTCGGCGACTGGTACCGCCCGGCGGCCTACCCACTAGGGGCTGAGACGCTGCGCGCCGCCGCGCAGCGCGAAGCACACACGGTCAGAAAGTGCGCCGGGCTCCTCGATGGCTCACCGCTCGGCAAGCTCGAGGTCTTTGGTCCCGATGCGGCGCGCTTTCTTGATCTCATGTATGTCGGCACGATGTCGACGCTCAGGATCGGCCAGGCACGCTACGGGTTGTTGCTGAACGAGAACGGCACGCTCGTGGATGACGGCATCGTGGCGCGCCTCAGCGAGCAGCGCTACTGGGTGAATACCACCACAGCCGGCTTCGATCGCACGCTCGCCGCTTTCGAAGAATGGCTGCAGTGCGAGTTTGTCGACTTCAAGGTCGTGGTCACGCCGGTGACCTCGCGCTGGGCCAACATCACCGTGGCGGGACCGCGCGCCTGGGAGTGGCTCGCGAAGGTGGGGTTCGAGCCGGCGCTCGCGCCGGCGGCGATGGCGCACATGAGCCTGCGCGAGAGCGTGTGGGATGGCATGCCGCTGCGCGTGCTGCGCGCGAGCTTCAGCGGCGAGCTCGGCTACGAAGTGAACCTGCCCGCCGCAGAGGCGGAGACGCTCCTCACGCGCTTGTGGGCGCACGCACGGGAGCTCGGCGCGGTGCTCTACGGCATCGAGGCGCTGCAGGTGCTGCGGGTGGAGAAGGGTTACATCCACATCGGCACCGATACCGACGGCACAACGCTGCCCGCAGACGTAGGCTTCGCGCGCGGCATCGAGAAGAAGGCCGCGCCCTTCGTCGGGCGGCGCTCGCTCTCGCGGCCGGCATCGCGCGATCCGAAGCGGCTGCAACTCGTGGGGCTGACGCCGCTCGATGGACGCACGCTCCTGCCGGTGGGCGGGCAGATTGCGCCGAAACCGCCACCCGCGCTGACCGAGGGCCACGTCACCTCGAGCTACTTGAGCCCCGAGCTTGGGATTCCCATCGCGCTCGCCATGCTAAGTGGCGGCTCACAGCGTATTGGCGAACAGGTGCGCGTGCACCACCTCGGGAGGAGCGTCGCCGCGCGAGTCGCCAAGCCGCCGTTCGTCGATCCGGCCGGAGAGCGCGTCCATGGCTGAAGGGGCCGCAGGACTCACGGTGTCCGTGGAGGAGGCGATGCAGGCCGCGGCGCTGCGCTATTTCGAATCCGACGGCGCGTTCGCCGCGGCCGTGCGCGAGCTGACTGGTGTGGCGTTGCCGCAGGTGCTTCATGCCGCTGTCAGCGGCAATGGGCAGTACACACTCGCCTGGCGCAGTCCGACGGAAACCCTGGCTCTCACGCCCAGCACGGCCCGAATGTTGGTGCTCGAAGAGAAGCTCGCGGCCGCCACTGATGGGTGCCTCGTGAACTTGAGCGGGGGGCTCAAAGTGCTGCGCGTGATGGGCGAGCGGGTTTCCGATTTGCTGTGCCGCCTGGGCGGCAGCGCGTGCGTCCCCGCCGTGGGCGAGGCGCGGCGTTCTCGGCTCGCCGACGTGCCCGTGCTGGCGCTGTGCGTCCGTTCGACTGAGACGCTACTGGTGGTAGACCGTGCCTACGCCGAGCACCTCATGGGGTGGATCCGCGAGACGCTCCTGGACTTTGCGCCCGCGTGAGCGTGCGCGCGACGGCATGCTGCCATCCCGCGATGAGCGCGGTGCGGCGCGAAGCGGTCATTTTTGGCGAGAACACTGCCGCGGGCGCCCAAGTGCCCGCGGCGGCCGCCAAGTCGCTCCACACCGCCGTGGCGAGGCCCGCCAGAAACGCCGCGCCGAGTGCGGTGGTTTCCAGCTGCGCCGGTCGCTCGACCCTTGCTTCCAGGACGTCTGCGAGGAACTGGCAGAACCAGTCGTTAACCGCCATGCCGCCATCGACGCGGATCGCCTCCGCGCGGCGCGCGCCGTCGCGCACCATTGCCTCGGTCAGGTCGAGGGTCTGATACGCGACCGACTCGAGCGCTGCGCGCGCAAGATGTGCACCCGAGGCATCCAGCGTCAGGCCACAGATCAGCCCGCGGGCGTTCGGCTCCCAATGCGGTGCTCCGAGCCCCACGAAAGCCGGCACCATGTACACGCCGTGATTGTCCGGGACGCGTGCCGCGGCGGCGGCGGTCTCGGCCGCGTCGCTGATGACCTTGAGACCGTCACGTAGCCACTTGACCGCAGCACCGGCGACGAAAATCGAACCTTCCATGGCGTAGGTCATGCGCCCGCCGATGCGATACGCCGGCGTCGTGAGCATGCGATTCTCGGAGGTGACCGCGATCTCTCCGGTGTTGAGAAGCA
>DASWUP010000257.1:0-12255 GCA_036401635.1 Steroidobacteraceae bacterium | reverse complement strand
AGATCGTGAACTTCCTGGGGCGTGCGGCGCTGTTTCCGTCAGGGCCCATGCGCGCCGCCGCCGCACTCAGGCGCCCGGTGATTTTCATGACGGGTCTGTACCGCGGCGGCAACCGCTACCACGTGGTGTTCCGGCAGATCGCCGATTTCTCACAACCCGCCCCCGGCGGCCGCGAGGCGGCGGTGCGTGCTGCGATCGCGCGCTACGTGGGGCTGCTGGAAGAGTACTGCCGCAGCGATCCTTACAACTGGTTCAACTTCTACGACTTCTGGTACGGTGCCGACGCCCTGGCGCAGGCGGCGCCGGGAGCCGGCACGTGAAGCGCCGAGCTGACTACGTCGGGGTCCTCGCCGCGGTAGGCTTCGCCGCCACCTGCGCCGCGGCGCCCGAGTCAACGCCTCAGCCGGCGTTCGAGCAGGTGCTGCAACTGCTCGCGGCGCGCCGCCATGGTCACGTCACGTTCACCGAGGTGCACGAGCTCGCGCTGCTCGATCGCCCGCTGCAATCCTCCGGCGAGCTGCTGTATGCAGCGCCCGACCGGCTCGAGAAACGCACGCTCAAACCGAAGGCCGAGACCTTGGTTCTCGAGCAGGGCGTCCTGAGAGCGCGCCGCGGACGGCGCACGTACGTCATGCAACTGCGCGACTATCCGCAGGTGGTGCCCTTCGTCGAGAGTATCCGCGCCACGCTCGCCGGAGATCGCGCCGCCCTCGAGCGCTACTTCCGCGTCGAGTTCGACGGCAGCCTCGCGCAGTGGACGCTGCTCCTGGTGCCCGTGGACGCAAGCCTCGCCGCCGCGGTGAAGGACATACGCATCGAAGGCGAACGTGACGCGATCCGCGCGGTGCAAATCCGCCAGAGCGACGGCGATCGCTCGCTCCTCACCATCGGTCCCGAAGTCACCCCATGAGCCGCCCCGGTGCGGCGGGGACTCTGATCTGGGCACTGCTTTGCATCATCGCGGCCGGCATCGTCGCGCGCGCCACCTACACCGCCGACCTGTCGGCCTTTCTGCCCCGCAGCCCCACCGCGACCCAGCAGCTGCTGGTCGAGCAGTTGCGCGCCGGCCCCGCCGCGCACCTGATCCTCGTGGCCCTCGAGGGCGGCGCGGATGCGCGCACGCGCGCGCAGCTGTCCGCGCAGCTTGCCCGCCAACTCAGGTCCGATCCTGACTTCGTCGCCGTCAACAATGGCGACGCCGCGGGACTGGAAAAGGACCGGGCGTTTCTCTTTAGCCATCGCTACCTGCTGAGCGAGACCGCTACGCCGCAACGTTTCACCGTGGCGGGCCTGCGCGCGGCGATCAGCGACTCCCTGGACGCGCTGGCCACGCCCGAGGGCGCGTTGCTCAAAGCGCTGTTCACGCGCGATCCGACCGGCGAGATGCTCGCGATTCTGGATGCGCTCGGAACGGGTCAGATGCCGCGCACCCTTGACGGGGTGTGGAGCTCGCGCGATGGCGCGCGTGCACTGCTGATCGCGCAAACCCGCGGCGCAGGCTCCGACACCGATGCACAACAGGCGGCGTGCCAGGCCATCCGGCGGGCGTTCGCCTTGGGCGTAGCCGCGATCCCGGCCGGGGACCGGCGCGGAGTCAGGTTGCTGATGAGCGGACCGCCAGTGTTCGCGGTCACCTCGCGCGCCATGATCAAAGGCGAAGTGATGCGCCTGTCGGGTCTGAGTGCCGCACTCGTCGCGCTGCTGCTGCTGAGTGTGTATCGCTCGCTCCCGGGGCTGCTGCTGACGCTGGTGCCGGTCGCCTCGGGTGCCCTCGCCGGGGTCGCGGCGGTTGCCCTGGGTTTTGACGCGGTGCACGGCATCACCCTCGGCTTTGGCATCACACTGATCGGTGAAGCGGTTGACTACTCCATCTATCTGCTGGTCCAGAGCGCTACGGACTGGCGGCACTCGGTGTGGCCGACCATCCGCTTAGGCATGCTGACTTCGATCTGTGGGTTCGCCGCGCTCCTGCCGTCCGGCTTTCCGGGCCTGGCGCAGCTCGGGCTGTATTCGGTCACCGGCCTCCTGGCGGCGGCGCTCGTGACGCGCTTCGTGCTGCCGGGGTGGCTGCCGCGGAACTTTGCGATCCGCGACCTCAGCGCCACCGGCGAGCGCCTGGCGCGGGCGTTGCAGGCGCTGAGACGGGTGCGCGCCGCGCTCGTGCTGGTGCCGCTGCTGGCTGGCACGGCCCTGTATCTGCATCGCAGCACGCTCTGGAGTCGCGAATTGTCGGCGCTGAGCCCGATTCCCGCAGCGGACCTGGCGCTCGATGAAGAGCTGCGTACGGAGGTCGGCGCCCCGGATGTGCGCTACGTCATCGTGGCGTCCGCGGCTGACCGTGAGTCGGTCCTGCTCGCCGCGCAAACACTGGCGGCGCGCCTGACGCCGCTGATTGATCAGGGCGTGATCGGGGGCTTCGAGTCCCCGACCCGCTACCTGCCGGCACTCGCCGTCCAGCGGGCACGTCAGGCGAGTCTTCCGGCGTCGCCCGAATTGAGCTCGCGCCTCAAGGAGGCGCTCGCGGGTCTGCCGGTGAGCGCGGCACGCCTGCAGCCCTTTCTACCTGACGTTGAGCGTGCGCGCACCGCGCCGCTGCTGAGCCGCGCCGACCTCGAGGGCACATCATTCGCCGCCGCCGTCGATGCCTTGTTGGTCAAGAGCGCCGGCGGCTGGTCGGCGCTCCTGCCATTGTCCGCGGTGGCATCCGCGGACCTGTCCGCCAGCGCCGCGACGCGAGTGCGCGCCGCGCTGGCGCAGGAGCCGGGCGTACACGCCGCGCTCCTGGATCTGCAGGGCGAGGCCAACCGGCTTTATTCGGGTTACCTGTCGGAAGCCGCGCAGCTGGCGATCGCCGGCTTTGGGGCGATTGTGCTGTTGCTGTTGGTTGTCCTGCGTTCGCCTGCGCGCGTGGTGCGGGTGGTGGCGCCGCTCGCGCTGTCGGTGCTGGCGGTCGCGGGACTGCTCGTGGGCTTGGGTGAGCGGCTGACCATTCTGCACGTCGTGGGCATGTTGTTGATCGTTGCGGTGGGCTCGAACTACGCGCTGTTCTTCGACCGCAGCAGCGCGCAGCCGCATCAGGGCTCCGTGCCGCTGACGCTCGCCTCACTGCTGATCGCGAACAGCGCCACCGTGCTGACCTTCGGGGTGCTCGCCTGCTCGAGGGTTCCGGTGCTCGCGGACCTGGGCGCCACCGTGGCCCCCGGTACACTGCTGGCGCTGTTGTTTTCGGCGCTGCTCGCGCGGCCGGCGGCGCCCGCGCCAGCGGCCGCAGCGCTCGCGGGTGGCTCCTGATGCATGCGATCGTTGAGGCCGCGTGCGCCGGGCGCGGGGCGCCTACGCTGGTGGTGATGCTGCCCGCCGCCTACAGCGGCCCCGAGGATTTCGTACGCGCGGGATTTGTCAGGGCGGTGCGCTCACGGCACCTCGATATTGATCTGGTGTTTGCCGGGCTCGAGCTGCAACACGCCACGGACCGCACGCTGCTCACGCGCCTGCGCCAGGAGCTGATCCTGCCGGCGCGCTCGCAGGGCTCCTCGATCTGGCTCGGCGGGATCTCGCTCGGGGCTTACATCGCCCTGTGCTGCGCAGAGCGGCACCCGCAGGAGATCGACGGCCTGTGCGTGTTCGCGCCATACCTGGGCAGTCACATCGTGACCGGTGAGATTGCCCGCGCCAACGGCGTCCACGCCTGGCGCCCGGGAGAACTTGCCGAGGATGACGAAGAGCGGCGTGTCTGGCGCTTCATCCAGACGCAGGGCTCGCGCTCCCTGCCGATTCACCTGGGGCTCGGGCGCGAGGATCGCTTCGCGGAGCGCCACCGGCTGATGGCCTCCGCTCTCGCCCCGGGGAGTGTCGACATCGTGCCCGGCGGCCACGACTGGCCCACCTGGTACAGACTTTGGGAGAATTTTCTCGATGCCCGGCTGGTGCCGCATGCCTGATTCGTCCGATCCACCCGCGCACCGGCGCTGGCGAGCATCCGCGCTCATCCGCGGCTCGGTGGTGCTGCACGCGATCGCCGTGGGGGTCGGGCTCGCACGCCCGCGCCTTTGGCCCTGGGCGCTGTCGGCGGTGGTGGCCGATCATCTGCTGCTGACCGGGGCGGGACTGTGGCCGAGGAGCCGGTTGCTGGGACCGAACTGGACTCATCTGCCGAGGGCTGCGGGCGCGCACGGCGCGGCGGCGATTGCCATCACCATCGACGATGGGCCCGATCCCGACATCACCCCGCGGGTGTTGGCGCTGCTCGATGCGCACGGCGCCAAGGCCTCCTTCTTTTGCATTGGCGAGCGCGTCGCCCAACACCCGGCCCTGGCGCGCGAGATCGTGCAACGCGGCCACGCCATCGAAAATCACAGTCAGCGCCATCTGCACCGCTTTGCGCTCCTCGGGCCAGGTGCACTGGCGGATGAGATTGCTCGCGCGCAGCAAAGCATCGCGGCGGCGACCGGCGAAGTCGCACAGTTCTTTCGCGCCCCCGCCGGCCTGCGCAATCCCTTCCTCGAGCCGGTGCTGGCGCGCGCGAATCTGCAGCTGGTGAGCTGGACACGGCGCGGCTTTGACACCGTGAGTGGCAGCGCCCCCCGCGTGCTCGGCAAGCTCACGCGCCATCTGGCGGAGGGTGACATCCTGTTGCTGCACGATGGACACGCGGCGCGTACCGCCACCGGCGCCGCGGTGATCCTGGAGGTGCTGCCGCCCCTCCTGGCGGTGCTCAGCGCCGCGCAGCTCACTGCCATCACGCTGCGCGCGGCGCGCGAATCGTGCCGGGCGACACGCGTGACGTAGACTACCGGCACATGAATCCGCTCGCGCTCACGAGCTTTACGGCCACGAGCTGCATCGGTCGCGGTGTGGGAGCCACGCTCGCGACGCTGCGCGAGCGGCGCACCGGACTCGCCCCGTGCGCCTTCGAGACGGTGACCCTGGATACCTGCGTCGGGGAAGTTCCGGGGGTCGATGATGCAGCGCTCCCCGCATCGCTGCGCGAGTTCGAATGCCGCAACAATCGCCTGGCGCTGCTGGGTCTCGCACAGGATGGGTTTGCCGAGGCGGTGCAACGCGCAGCTTCGCGCCACGGGCGCGAGCGTGTCGGGGTGTTTCTCGGCACCAGCACCTCGGGCATCCTCGAGACCGAGCTCGCCTACCGGGAGCGCTCGCCGCTGAGCGGTGCGCTGCCGGCAGACTTTCGCTACCGCGGCGCGCACAACACCTTTTCGCTCGCGGCTTTCGCGCAGCAGGCCTTGCGCTTGTCAGGCCCGGCCGCGGTGATCTCGTCCGCGTGCGCCTCGAGCGCCAAGGTGTTTGCCTCGGCGCGGCGCGCCATCGAGGCGGGGCTGATCGATGCCGCCCTCGTCGGCGGGGTCGACTCGCTGTGTCTCACCACGCTCTATGGCTTTCACTCCCTGCAGCTGGTGTCGCGCACGCCGTGCCGGCCGTTCGATGTCGCGCGCGACGGCATTTCCATCGGCGAGGCCGCCGCGTTCGCGCTGCTCGAGCGCCCCGCGGCGAGCCTGGATGCGGATGCGGTGCTGCTGCTCGGGGTTGGCGAGTCGAGCGATGCGTATCACATGTCCGCCCCGCATCCGCAAGGCCGTGGCGCACGCGCCGCGATGCTGCAGGCCCTGGAGAGCGCCGCGCTCGCTCCGGGTGACATCGAATACATCAACTTTCACGGTACCGCCACGCCGAGCAACGACGAGGCCGAAGCGGGCGCGGTGGCGGGCGTGCTCGGGGCGCAAGTCCCCGGCAGCTCGACCAAGGGCGCGACCGGTCACACGCTCGGCGCCGCCGGAGCGCTCGAGGCGGTGATCTGCGCGCTCGCGCTGCGCCACTGCGTGATGCCGGCGGGTGTCAACACCACCGAGGTCGACCCAAGGCTCGCGGTGCACTATCTGCGCCATAACCGCGAAGCTCGCCTGTCGCGCGTCATGAGCAACTCCTTCGGCTTCGGCGGCTCCAATTGCAGCCTGATCTTCGGCCGGGCCGGGTGAGCGCGATGACGGCGCTTGCGGGGTACGTGGACGGCATCGGACTTCTCGGCCCGGGCATCAGCGACTGGCCCGCCGGCGTAGGCGTGCTCGCCGGCGAGACACCCTGGGTCAGCGCACCGACCCTGCTGCCCGCGCCGCAGTGCCTGCCGAGCGCCGAGCGCCGGCGCACCGGCACCATCGTGCGGCTGGCGCTCGCGGTCGGCCTGGAAGCGACCGCGCGCGCCGGCGTCGACCCGGCCGCACTGGCGGCGGTGTTCACCTCCTCCGGCGGCGACGGCCAGAACTGTCACGAGATCTGCCAGGTGCTGGCCTCGGCCGAACGGCAACTGTCACCGACGCGCTTTCATAACTCCGTGCACAACGCCGCCGCCGGCTACTGGGGGATTGCGACCGGCGCAACGCCTGCGTCAAATGCGCTGTGCGCCTATGATGCGAGCTTTGGCGCGGGACTGCTGGAGGCCCTGACTCAGGTTACCGTCGAACGCACCGCGGTGCTGCTCATCGCCTATGACACGAGCTACCCCGAACCCCTGCGCAGCCTGCGTCCCATCCCGGACGCGCTCGGTGTTGCCCTGGTGTTGGCGCCGGCGGCCGGCACGCACTCGCATGCGCGCCTTAGCGCCTCACTCTGCGATGCCCCCGCGGACCGTATGCCAGAGGCTGCACTCGATGCGCTGCGCGTATCGATTCCGGCCGCCCGCTGCCTGCCGCTGCTCGCGCACCTTGCGCGGCGCACCTCGGGCCGCGTGATCCTCGACTACCTCGATAGCAAGCGCCTGGCCGTGGAAGTGAGCGCATGTCCTTAGACCGCCAGTGGATCGAGCAGCACATCCCGCACAAGGGCCGCATGTGCCTGCTCGATGAAGTGTTGTCGTGGGACGCCGCGCGCATTCGCTGCCGCAGCGCGACGCATCGCAGCCTCGATAACCCGCTGCGCCTGCACGGACGCCTGGGCGCCGCCTGCGGCATCGAGTACGCGGCGCAGGCCATGGCGGTGCATGGGGCGCTGGTGGCCGCGAGCGCCCCACTCGCCAGCAGCGTTTCCAACAGCGTTCGCGGCAGCATTGGCTCGACCATCGGCTACCTGGCGAGCGTGCGCAACGTCTCGCTGCAGGTGGCGCGCCTGGATGATCTGGAGGCCGACCTCATCGCCGGCGCCGAACGCCTCACCGGTGATGCACGCACCGTGCTATATGAGTTCTCGGTGTGGAGCGCGCAGCAGCAGCTGCTCAGCGGGCGCGCCAGTATCGTGTTCGACGCCACTTTCGGCCTGCCCCTTACCGGGACCCACGCATGAGCAGCATTCCCAGGCGCGCCCTGGTGACCGGTGGGAGCGGGGGCATCGGCGGTGCCCTGTGCCGTCGCCTGGCGCGCGATGGTCACCATGTGTACGTGCATTCGCACCGCGGCGTGGCGGTTGCCGAGGCGCTGGTGCGCGACATCCTCGCAAGCGGTGGTCGCGCCACCGCCATCAACTTCGACATTACCGATAGCGCCGCTACCGGTGCGGCGCTGCAAGCGGTGCTGGAGGCAGGTCCCATCCAGATCCTGATCAACAACGCCGGCGTGCACGACGACGCGGTGTTGCCGGGCATGAGCGCCGAACAGTGGCATCGGGTGATCGACGTGTCGGTCAACGGCTTTTTCAACGCCACGCAGCCGCTGCTGCTGCCCATGATCCGCACCCGTTGGGGCCGGATCGTGAACGTGTCATCCATCGCCGCGCTGATCGGCAACAAGGGTCAGGTCAACTACGCCGCCGCCAAGGGTGCCCTGAACTCAGCCACCAAGGCGCTGGCGCTCGAAGTGGCGACCCGCGGCGTCACGGTCAACGCCGTGGCTCCCGGCATCATCGGCACACCGATGACCATCGGCCTGTTCGACGCCAATGCCATCGAGCGCCTGGTGCCCATGAACCGCTTAGGTGTCCCCGAGGAGGTCGCGGGCGTCGTGTCGTTTCTGGTGTCGGAGGATGCTTCCTACGTGACCGCACAGGTCATCTCGGTAAGCGGCGGCATGGCGTAAACTGTCGGCTTCCGCCCGGGGAGGACTCCATGCAACGGCGCGCCCGCCGTCTGGCTCTTGCGACGGCCACGACCTTGAGCCTGTGCGGGCTCGTGACTGCCGCACGATCAGTGAGCGCCGCGGCAACCCCCGCGGAAGCGTCCTCCGCCGCCCATTTGATCGACACGCTGGGCCTGCGTGTGGCTGCACAGCCGGTACGCGAGCGCCCGGGCTGGCGGCCGCCGCGAATCGTTCTGCTGAGTGAGCAACTGCATGATCTGCGGCCGGCCCTTCAGCAGGCAGCCCCGCGCGCGAAGCTCATTGACATCGCCGCGGCCACGCCGCGCGAGATTGCCGCCGCCGACGCCACGATCGGCGTGTGCTCGGCCGAGGTGCTGGCGCAGGCGAAGCAACTGCAGTGGATCCAGTGGCCGGCCGCCGGCGTCGAACGCTGCGTGCAGCAGCCCCTGGTGCGCGAGCGTCATCCTCTGCTGACCAACCTGCAGCGCACCATGGGCCCCAGCATGGCCGAGCATGTGCTGGGGATGATGCTGCTGCTGAGTCGGCATCTGGACTACTTTCTCGAGCAGCAGCAGCAGGCTCATTGGGCGCAGGACGCGCCGCGCCTGGCGGATCTGGATGGCAAGACCGTACTGGTGGTGGCCCTGGGCGGTATCGGCACGGAAGTCGCCAGGCGCGCCCACGCGTTTGGTATGCGCGTGATCGCGACCCGCGCCAGCGGCCGCACCGGGCCAGATTATGTCAGCTACGTCGGACTGCCGGATGAGCTGCTGAAGCTCGCGAAGGATGCCGACTTCGTGGTCAATTGCGCGCCGCTTACCGCCCAGACGACCGGTATTTTCAACCAGGAGTTCTTTGCGACGCTTAAGCCCGGCGCCTACTTCATCAGCGTCGGGCGCGGGCGCAGCACCGTGACCGCGGATCTGATTGCCGCGCTGAAAAACGGAAAGCTGGCCGGCGCCGGCCTCGATGTGATGGATCCCGAGCCCCTGCCCGCCGACAGTGCACTGTGGCGCCTGCCGAACGTCATCATCACGCCGCACGTCTCGGCCGACACGCCGCTGGCGGAGGAGCAGCGCACCGGGGTGCTGGTTGAGAATCTGCGGCGCTATGTGGCGGGCGAACCGATGTTGTCGGTGGTGGACGTCGAGCGCGGATACTAGATACTAAAGGCCCCGTGGGCGCTGCTACTGCCGCTGTCGCAGCCAGGAAATGATGCGCGCCGGGATCTCCTCTGCGGCCTTGCGGCTCGCATACATGCCGATGTGCCCGGTGTCGATGCCGCAACCGGTGTAATCATCGCTGCCGAGGTAGCGCTGCATGACCGCCGAGGCATCCGGCGGCACGATGTGATCATCGAGCGCGTAGAGATTGAGCACCGGCTGGCGGATCTCACCTAGCAGCACCTTGCGGCCGCCGATGCGCAGCGTCCCGCGGATCAGGCGGTTCTCCTGGTAGAACCACCGGATGAACTGCGCCAGCGCGAGCGCGGCCTGCGGCGGGCTGTCGAAAATCCATCTCTCCATGCGCACGAAGTCCTCCACCGTGCGCTGATCGCCGTTGCCCATCAGCAGCCGCACGTACTTGTGCTGCGTAAGGCGAAACGGCATGAGCGAGAGGAACAGCCCGTTGAGCACCTCACCGGGCACGTTGCCGCTGCGCATGATGAGCTCGGTGTCCAGCTCCCGCACCCACCGCGAGAGCAGATTGTCCGGCGTATGAAAATCTACCGGGGTCGTCAGCGTGACGAGATTCGCCACCTGCTTGCGGTGCAGCGCCGCGTAGCACAGGCTCAGCACGCCGCCCTGGCAGACACCGAGCAGATCCAGTGCGCCGCTCGCGTCGCTTCCGAGGATGTGGCGCACGCTGCCACCGAGATGACCTTCGATGTAGTCCTCGAGATCGACGCAGCGGTCGGCATCATCCGGATCGCCCCAGTCGATCAGATACACGTTCAGGCCCGCCGCGAGCAGCCGGCGCACCAGTGAACGATCCGGCTGCAGGTCGAGCACGTACGGGCGGTTGACGAGCGCGAAGCAGATGAGCAGGGGTCTGGCGCGCGCGCCGGCGCGCGACTGCGCAGTGCCGGCCGCATCGCCGAGCGGCAGATACTGATACAGAGTCGTCTTGCCGCAGCTCCACACGGCGCGTTTCGCCGAGCAGCCGACCGTGACGTTGCGCGCCTGGCGCAGCTGCGTCAGCGTGTCGGCGATCCGCAGCCCGATTTCCGCAAAGAGCGCCTGGGTATCGGTGGCGAACGGCCTCAAGCGCGCGGCTTTCGCGTGCGGTTGCGACGCTGCTTAGGGGCCGGGCGCGCCGCGGGGCGCTTGATGCCCGCGCGCTTGGTGCTCGCGCGCTTCGCGGGCGGCGCCTCCGTCAGCTCGGCCAGCTGCCGGCGCAGGTCCCTCAACTGAGCGTAGAGCGCGTCGACTTCGTTGCGGGTCGGCAGTCCGAACGCGCGTACCAGGGTCTCGGCGTGCCGGCGCTGCTCCACCAGCAGCGCGGCCGAGGTGTTCGCGAGCTCCGCCTGCAGACGGCAAAAGTCATCCTTGCGCACCGCCGCGGCGTAACTTTCCTCGGCGCAATTCACCCACAGCTCATAGAGCTTCATAGCGTTGTCCAGCGTCGGGGCGCCGCCTCCGGCCGTGCCCAGGCGCGCGACGAAACGCTGCGCGGCGGTGCTTGCAATCTCGCTCCAGTGCGCCGCGAGCTGCCCCTGCAGCTGCGCCAGCCGCGCCACGAGATCCCAGCTGCGCTGCGCGTCCTGGTGGGGGGCGGCGCCCGCGCCGAGCGGCAGCGGGCCGAAGGACCCGGCGGATGCGGCGCCGAATCCAGCGGCCAGGCCCGGGGCGTTGGCGGCGCTGAACCAGGGACCCGCCGACTGGGAGCTCTTGAGCCATTGCTCGAATTGGCCGGCGAGCGGAGCGGCGAGCGAGGCCCAATCCCGGCCCGGGCCCGCGCTACTGGCGGCGGGCATGCCAAAGGTCTTCAGCAGTTCGAAGAAGCGCTCGGCGGCGCTGGTGAATGCCGCGTCGGGCTTGAACCCGGCACCAGTGAAGGGTGTTTCCATATTGTATGCTTGTATGCGCTGCGAAAAACCAGGGCGCGAGAACAACAGCGCCGTCAGGTGGGGGACGGGCAGATAAGGTAAAAAACCCCGCTTTTACCAAGGTTCATCGGTGCGAGAAGCGTGAAGATCATCATTGTGCGCTGCATACACAGGGGCTACTATTCCAACCGTCGAAATGCCGCCCGCGCCTGCGCTTCGCGCGCCGGCGAGCGGTCCGAAAGAGCGTTAAACATGGCCGAAGAACGCCTCATACGCAAATACGCCAACCGGCGCCTGTACGACGCTCAGGAAAGCCGCCACGTCACCCTCGATGACCTGCGCAAGCTGATCGCGGCCGGTGAGCGCATCAAGGTGATGGACGACAAGAGTGGCGATGACATCACGCGCAGCATTCTGCTGCAGATCATCGCCAGCCAGGAACAGTTTGGAACCCCGGTGCTGAGCCTGCAGCTGCTCGAGGCCATCATTCGCTTCTACGGCAATCCCATTCAACAGATGCTGACGTCGTACCTGGAGCAAAGCATCGGCGGTCTGCTGCGCCAACAAAACCTCATGCAGGCCGAGATGGCCAAGGCGCTCGAGACGCCGATGGCGCCGATCGCGGAGATGGCACGCCAGAACATGGAAATGTGGGCCAAGATGCAGGCGTCGATGCTTTCGGCCTTTACGCCGACGGCGCCGCCGGGCGGCACCGCCGCGCCATCCAAACCCGATTCGGGCAAGCGTCGCGGCTGAAGCGCGCGCAGCGCGGCCTCGCCTGCGCGTCAGCAACCTGGCCTTCTTATCCCAATAAAGACAACAGGAGTGATCAGCCGGTGGATGTTCGCGGCAAGACCATTCTCGTAACCGGTGCCGGACGCGGTATCGGCCGCTCCCTCGCCCTGCACTTCGCCAGGAAGGGCGCCAATCTCGCGCTGCTCGACACCAACAGCGACGGCGTGGATGAGAGCCGGATGCGCTGTACGGACGCCGGGGTCCTCGCACGCAGCTACGTCGCCGATGCTGCCAATGAGGGCAGCGTGGTGGGCGCGCTCGATCAGGTGAGCGCGGATTTCGGGCGCCTCGATGGCCTCATCAACAATGCCGGCATCGTGCGCGATGGCCTGCTCGTCAAGGTGAAGGACGGTCAGGTGGTCGGCAAAATGACGCTCGCGCAGTGGCAGGCGG